>CANLTT010000008.1 GCA_947494115.1 Candidatus Caenarcanales bacterium | reverse complement strand
TCTCGAAATTCCAAAGTTTAATAAGCAACAAGCCGAACTAGAGAGTCATTTTGAGAAGTGGATTTATATAATAAAAAACTTAGCAAAACTTGACAATATACCACCAGAATTACAGGAAAAAATATTTAAAGAAGTATTTGAGCTTAGCGAAATTGCAAAATATGACCGAAATAATCGAGATATTTATGAAGAAAGTTTAAAAGCCAAAAGAGACTGGAAAAACAGCTTAGATACTTCATTTTTTAAAGGTCTCGAAGCTGGAAAATTACAAGGAATTGAAGTTGGAATTGAAAAGGGAATTGAAGTTGGAATTGAAAAGGGAATTGAAAAAAACAAACTAGAAATGGCCAAAAATGCAAAAGCAATGGGTTTAAATATTTCTGATATTATCAAACTAACTGGCTTGCCTAAAGAGCAAATTGAAAGATTATAATTCCAGATAAATATAAACAATTTACTTACACATTTTGGCTTAAACAAATACTTAGGTGATTTTACTCAAACAGTATTATATTTCTTAAATTTGCATAAACTAATAATACAAAATAAAACTAAAATAAAAAATATAATTAACCTGATCCAGCGGGTTTGTTCAAGGCCAAGTTCAAGCAAATTATTAAAAACAAGGCTTAAACTAATTAAATAAGCTGGAAAAAGAAGCAAATTGGGTTTTGACTTTAAAAAACCTAAACATAAACAGGTAATAGTAAAAGCCAGTAAAAAACTGCTTGTAGCCTCGGCGTGCAGAAAATAATTAGTAAAAATTACGATAAATAAACCGCCAGCCAAAATAAAATAATAATTTGCTTTTTGCCAATATAAAATTAAATGCGCAAGCAAAATACCCCCAAACAAAGCCGCACTAGTATAAGGATGCATTAAATTTAGGCCAGTAATATTTGAATTGAACTGAAAAATAAAAATTTGTAATAAAGTTCTGATTAACCAAAAAGCTACAGCCAAGCCATAATGCACAAAAGGCAAAGCCGAAATCGCTAAAATAATAAAACCAATTGTTCCAATTAAGCGCGAAGCCAATAAAGTTGCAATTCCAATTAAGGCAATTTGAGACCACTTTGGCAGTTTTGTAGACAAACTAGAAATTAAAATACCAAAACCAAATAAAAATGCCCAAGTATAAAGTTTATGAGCCAATAAAATGTTTTCAGTAATTATAAAAGCAGACAAAAGCCCAATTAAAACCAAAACTATAGTTTGAACGATTAAGCTTTTTTGTATAATTTTGGCTTTTAAATAATTCAACCAAAAACTAATTGTTAAAAAACCTAAAATACAACTTGAATGCAAACTTCGATCGGCTTCTAAACTGTTTAAATTAATCCATTGCAAACTACTTAAATAAACTAAAGTTGGCAATTGGTCGTTTATAAGGCTTTTTTGCGAAACCGAAAAAACAATTAAACCTAAAATTTGGGCTACTAAGCTCGTTTGTGGACATAAACTGAAAATAAAATTAAAAAGCAAAATCAAAATTTGTTTCTGAGAATAGCCAGTTAAAGAGATAAGCCAAGCACTTAAAAAACTAATTGAAAAACCAATTAAATTATTAAATTGCCATTCGCCCGTTACCAAGCTGATTGCAGACCAAAGCAAAATAAAAATACCTAAAATTGGCCAAATATCCTTAAAACTTTGTAATTGTAATTTAAAATTAAACTTGCGATTATCGCTCTGAGAGAAGAAAATTAAAAAACAAGTTATCAAAAATAAAACTAAAATCAAAATATTAAACATTTTAAGCCTCAAAATTAGCCTAAACTATCATAATGCAAGAAAAACAAATTATTCAATTAATCAAAAATTTAAGCCAAGCGAGTTTAATTGGTGATGATTCAGCTTATTTAAAATCCGAAAATTTGCTTGTTTCATCTGACGCTTTGGTTGAGGGCATACACTTTGTGAGCGATATATTACCTTATTATTTAGGCTGGAAAACCGCCGCCGTAAACATAAGTGATATTTCGGCCATGGGAGGAATTCCTAAATATTTGTTATTGGCCGCCTCTTTGCCGAATAGTTGCACTGACATTTGGCTTGAAGAATTTATGCGGGGCTTAAATGAATGTTGTGCTGAATATAAAGTTTTATTGATTGGCGGTGATTTAACAGCCTCAGACAAAATTTATTTATGCGGAACCATTTTGGGCACAACCGAAAATCATAAAGTGGCTCTGCGTTCCCAAGCACAAATTGGCGATAAAATTATAGTTTCGGGGTTTTTAGGTAATAGCTCGGCGGGCTTATATGCTTGGCAAAACAATTTAAAAGACAATTTTCCAAACTTAATTAAAGCTCACTTTAAGCCAAAACCCAGAGTTTATGAAAGTTTGAATTTAATCAAAAATTCTTTAAAACCTTTTGCTATGATGGATTCTAGTGATGGTTTATTGGATTGCTTACAACAAATAAGCGAGCAAAGCCAAGTAAAAATCAAAATCGATTTAGACAAAATACCAATTTCTGCCAGCTTAATTGAATGCGCCCAAATAGCTAAAATTAATTATTGGCAATGGGTTTTGGCTGGCGGTGAAGATTATGAATTGGTGGCAAGCACTAGCGAAATAAATAATTTAGAAAACTGGCATATAATTGGCGAGATAACTGCTGGCAAAGCCGAAATCGAATTTTATAATCAACCCGACAATTTTGACCTTGATTCAATTAAGCTTTGGAAACATTTTGCTTGATTAGCAATACAAAACCTTAAAATATTTCAGCGAAAACAAATTGTAAATTTTAGGGGAAATCCCTGACTACGGTACAAAACTCTGAAATAACCAATTGAGAGGGTCTTTTTTCTAAAGAATTTTCACTTTAAAAGCCCCCTCCGCTCCCTAAAGGGGGAACTCCGACTGCATTAAGATAAAAAAACACACAAACTCTCTCCTAGAAAGCGATTTCGAGCTTTCAGGTTTTGATAATTACTTTCCTTTAGATCTGGCTCTGTGAGAGAGAAAAAAATTCCCCCTTTAGGGGGCTAGGGGGCTTTCAAGCTTTGAGAAAGGATTTCACGTTTTTGATTCTTGAATTGTTTGATTATTATTTTTGTACCGTAGTCAGGGGAAATCCCGAAAAAATACTTTTTTTAGATTAGGGTTTTGTGGGCATTAACAGCTTAAGTGTAGAGTTTTTGTTTAGTTTATGATCAATTTAGACCGTTTCCCCGACATTTGGGCTTATTATAGTGTTGATAGCCCTCGTAGCAAGGCTAATCTTGATAATAATATAAGACAATACGATAAAATTTTGCTCGAGGCCACCGATCAATCAAGCAAATATATAGCGCAAAGAAATAAATTAGGCTCTTCTTTTGAAGCTTTATTGCGCTCTGTTGGCTTAGGTGTCGGCGTTGTTTTTGGTGGACCTGTTGGAGCGGCTACTTTGTCTTCTATTGCTGGCGGTGTTGGCCGTGGTGTGGGTGAATATTTAGGTAATCGTATTTATGGAGAAACCATTAATGACCTTGAAAAAACCATGACTGAACATAAATACAAACAATTACAAAATTTTACGGCTCGTAGCAATGTTAAAGCTAGCCTAGACCTGAACGATGAGTTTTATAAACAAGCTCAGGCCGAGGAAAACCGTATAATTCAAGATTTAAATTCTTAAATAATTACAAAAAATGGTGGAGGCGGAGAAGAGCTGCCCTTCTCGTCCGTAAAGTCTTTCTATACAAATTCTACGAGCATAGCCTTATTTGCGTCTTTTACTGAGACCGAGTTAAAGCCCTCAACAGGTTTGCAAATAATTTTTTATGGTCTGTATTTGCCCATTTGCGAGAGACAAACCTTAGACTATTCATCATATTTTACTGATAAAAGCCGATGAAAAACTCTTATTCAGTATTGTTCCGGATATTGAATTTTCTATAAAACTCAATTTAGCTTAGGCAGCCACTTGGGTTGCTTTACGAGCAAAAGGAACAATGTTGTTAGCAGCTCTTTTAGCTCTGTGAGCGTCTAAGCTGGCAACTTTACCATTAGTATTGGCATGTTTAATTTGTTTATTTGGCCACGTTTAACGAGAGTACCCAAATGCTCTCGGCTCGCCTTCATATAGTCAGATATCACGTCAAACCTACGCGCCCCCGCAAAAACAAGCTGACTTTATAAATATACCACTCCTAAATTAAGTTGTATTTAATTAAATAAAAAATTTTGCTATTATGCAAGTATGTGTGGAATTGTTGGATATATTGGTCAGGAAACAGCTCTTGACTATTTGCTAAACTCGCTTAGAGTGCTTGAATATAGAGGTTATGATTCAAGTGGAATCGCTGTTTACTCGCCAAAGGCTGGAATACAAATTTTAAAGGCCAAAGGCAAGCTCTCTAACTTAATTGACCTGACCGAAAAACAAAAAATTGCTGGTCAAGTTGGAATTGGGCATACCCGCTGGGCAACTCAGGGTGCTCCGAGTGATATTAATGCACACCCCCATTCTAACGCTCAAAGCGAAATTGTAATTGTGCATAACGGCATTATCAACAATTATTTGGCTCTTAAAGAAGAATTAATTAACCAATACAAAATTAAATTTACTTCAGAGACTGACAGCGAGATTTTTGCGCATTTAATTGGTGTTTTTACCGAGCAAGGTTTGGGTTTAAAAGAGGCTTTGCAGGCCACTATTCAAAAAATAAAAGGAACATATGCCTTAGCTGTGCTTTCTAAAAAAGAACCAAATAAAATTTTATTAACTTGCCACGAAGCACCGCTTGTAATTGGCTTAGGCAAAAACCAAGATTTATTTTGCGCAAGCGATAGTTCGGCTTTAATGCAATATACCGACCAAATCATTCGTCTTAAAGATGCCCAAATTGCTGAATTAGGCGAAAATGGCAAATGGGTTATTTATGATGAAAAGGGAATAGTCATTAATCCCGAAATTCAAACGCTAACGCTAGACCCTCTCTTAATGGACAAAGGCGGTTATAAACACTTTTTGCTTAAAGAAATTCATGAACAACCCGCTATTTTGCGTAAGCTTTTGGGCGTGCATTTAAGCGATGACTTGCAAATTCAATTTCCTAAATTAGACCCAAAAGTTTTAAAAGGCATAAACCGTATTTTGATTTTAGGCTGTGGAACGGCTTATTATGCGGGAATGATTGGCAAAATTGTTTTAGAAAGCTTAGCACAAATACCCACAGAGCTTGAATTTGCCAGTGAATTATTGGCTCGGCCTTCGGTTTTGGCTGACGAAAAAACTTTGGTAATTGCTATAAGCCAATCTGGAGAGACGGCCGACACTTTGCTTGCGGTAAAAACAGCTCTCAAAAAAGGTGCTCGCTTGCTTGCCATCACTAATAGACCAGAATCGAGTTTAGCTAATTTGGCCTCTGGGGCTTGTATTTTAACGCAAGCGGGAATTGAGGTTAGCGTGGCGGCCACCAAGAGCTTTACAGCGCAAATTTTATGTTTATACTTTTTGGCTATTTCTTTAAGTGAAACCAATAAAGGCTTGCCTGAAAAACAAATTGAATGGATTAAGCAAGAAATGCGTTATTTACCGCAAATTATGGAACAAACGCTATCTAGAGCCGAAAATTATAAAAAGAAAATTTTGCCATATGCTACCAAAAAGGCCTTTATTTTTCTGGGACGTGGCTTAAATTATCCGATTGCGCTTGAAGGTGCCCTCAAACTCAAAGAAATAACTTATATTCAATCTGCTGGTTATGCCGCTGGCGAAATGAAACATGGCCCAATTGCCACTATTGATGAAGGTGTTCCGACTTTCTCCATTATTACGCCAGGGCCACTTTATCATAAAACTTTGCATAATGCGATTGAAGCTAAAACCCGTGGGGCACCGAGTTTGGGTATTGTGGTGGACGAAGACAAAGAAGCCTCTCAAGAATTAGACGCACTTTTTTATATTCCAACTTTGCCGTTTAGTGCTGAATATGAGCATTTGCAAGATTTGTTTACACCTTTCATCAGTGTAATTCCTTTACAATTGTCTGCTTATTATTTGGCGGAATATTTAGGCAAAGATGTCGATCAGCCACGCAATTTGGCTAAATCGGTAACGGTGGAATAAGCTGACGCTTATTGGTTTTATTTACAACACTATGAACAGTTTTATCAAAAAGTAATTTATTTGCAAAATGTGCGTTCTTGGGTTGCTTCGTTCTTAGGGGTCTTGCCGCCGACCCCTAAAACCCCTGCTCTTGGGGTGCCGCCCCCAAACGACGGATTGACAGCTTGTTGCGATTCAATCCATTATTGCTCATGAAAAGCTTGTTTATTTTGTTATTTTAAAAACTGTCCATAGTGTTGTTATTTGCCGACTTCATAAAAACTCTTAACTCCTAAACCAAAAAGCTTAATGAAGCCTTGTGCCGAGGCATGGTCAAAAGTGTCTTTAGCGTCATATGTGGCCAAACCTTCATTGTAAAGCGAAAATTCAGATTTGCGACCGACAACAATGCAATTGCCTTTATAGAGTTTAAGCCTTAAAGTGCCAGTTACACGTTGTTGGGTTTTTTGATTAAAACCATCCAAAGCCTCACGCAAAGGGCTAAACCACAAACCATTATAAATAAGTTCCGCATATTTTTGGTCTAGGCCAGCTTTAAAGTGCATTAGGTCTTTAGGGTTTACCAAATATTCTAGTTCTCGGTGGGCTTTTAGCAAAACCATAGCGGCTGGTGCTTCATAAATTTCACGGCTTTTAATGCCAACTAAACGATTTTCAACTTGATCCAAACGGCCAATGCCATGCTCTCCAGCAATTATATTTAATTTTTCAATCAAGCTAATTCCGTCTAAACGCTCATTATTCAAACTAATTGGTATACCTTTTTCAAAACCAATTTCTAAATACTCGGGTGTATTGGGTGCTTCAATTAGCGATTTAGTTAAACTATAAGCATCTTCGGGCGGCTCAACCCAAGGGTCTTCTAAAATGCCACATTCTACCGAGCGTCCCCAAAGGTTAAGGTCAATGCTATAAAGCGATTTTTTGGTGGAATTAACTGGAATATTGTGCTTGGCGGCATAATCAATTGCTAAGTTGCGATTACAAAGTTCTCCCCATTCACGGGCGGGGGCAATTACTTTAAGCTGAGGGTTTAGGGCAAGCCAAGAAACTTCAAAACGAACTTGGTCATTTCCTTTGGCAGTACAACCGTGTGCAACTGCGTCAGCTTGGGTTTGCACGGCAATATCGTTTAGGCATTTAGCAATCAAAGGACGGCCAATGGCGGTTGCAAGAGGATAGTCAAATTCGTATTTTGCATTGGCTTGTAAACTTGGAAAAATAAAATCTTCCACAAACTCTTTGCGAGCATCAATTATAAAAGCTTGGCTTGCCCCCACTTTAAGGGCTTTTTGTTTAGCGGCCTCTAGGTCTTCATTTTGGCCTAAATCAATTGAAACCGCCACAACTTCTTCGGCTTTATGTTCTAATAACCAACGAACTGCAATTGAAGTGTCAAGGCCACCAGAGTAAGCCAAAACAATTTTTTTAATTTCTTTCATATTTAACTTAATTTAGGGGTTTTGAAGAAGTTTATTTAAAGCTTAATCGTACTATTTATTTTAAATAAACAAAATTATTCTAGAACCCAAGAGTTGCAGTTTTAGGAATTGTTATAAATTTATTTGGCATAAACGTTTAAATACTACGAATATTTTTTACATTGAAATAAAATAAATTAAATTTTATTTTTGGATAAACAATTAATATTTCTGTTTTGTATGTTTAATACTTTTGATTAAGCGGACATAATAAAATGGGACTTTCTACTACATTATTACAGCATGAACCTGAACAGGCTACACCATTAAATACTCAATCTCCAATAATTAGTAGTAACTCAGCAGAAATAGCTATCTCTAGTAGTGCTTCAGATCATTTTTCTCCATCGAGTCAGAGTAATTTAGAGAAGACTGCTTCAAAAGAAGAAAAAGGTAGCTGGCTTCAAGGTATGGGAAAATTTGCTGGTTCAATTGCTATTAATTCTGGAGTTGGTATAAGTGGAGCTGTAACAGGTGGAATTATTGGCACTTTATTTTTTCCTCCTTTTGGCACAATTATTGGTACTGCAATAGGTGGTGCTTTGGGTGGGGGTATTGGTGATTATGCAAGTCAAAGAATAGTTGATGAAAAGTCTAATGATGAAATTCAATGGGGATTTGTAATTGGAAGTGGTGTTGTAGGTGGCTTAACTGGTGGAGCAAGTAGCTTAGTTGCAGTTGCTAAAAACTTGGTAAAATTAGGAGCCAAAGAAGCTGGAGAACAAATACTAACCAGCTCGCTAGGAAAAGTAGCTCAATTTATTGCGCCTACTTCAGAATTAAGTATAAAAGGATTTCAAGCTAGAGCAGTAGCAAATGGTTCAATGGGAGTAATAACTGGCTTAAGTACTTATACTTTTGATAAAGAGGCAAAAGCTACTGATATTATTGCTCATATTTTAGGTTCAGTTCTTTTAGGAGAGGCTGTTCATATAAGCGTTAAGGGATTATCATTTATAAATTTGAATAAGAGTTTAATGAATGGTGTAAGTAAAATTGATGAAAAAATAGCTAGTTTAAAACCAAATGAAAAAATAAATATTTTTGCAGATAATACTGGAAATATTATCCTTAAGCAACCTAGTGAAGAAGCCTCTGGTTTACAATTACTGGCTGAAGTTTCTCGCAATCAAGATTACACATTGAATATTGAAACTAGTACATTAGCAGATGAAATAAAAAACAACTACAATGTTTTACTCAATCAAACAAAATTGAAAGATGGTATTTTAAATAATCTTCCCGATCTTTTCCAGCCTGAAAAAGCAAAGATCCCAGCAGATTTAAGCTCACAAACAAGTTCTAAAATAAAGGTTCTAGATTTGCCCTCATCAGAATCAAACACAAATGTAGAAATATTACAAAAAGTAGAAAAGCTAAAAATCAATTTCAACTCACAAGGAAGTTTCAAAGCAAAACCCTTAGACTTACAAGGAGAGTATTCAAAGTCAAACATGGTGATAGGTGATAATACTTTTATAGCAAACTATAATACTCACAACTTAACTTATTTAAATACTATTAATAATGAGCCAAGTATTCAAAAAACTTTAAAACTTTTAGATCCAAACAACGAAATAGTATTAAGTATAGGAAAAGACGGTGGTGGTTATATGCCAACAAATCTTCAAATGTACCCAGCGTTTTATTCCGAGAAAATTCTAGTTGGTCCTGCTTTAAAGTTAGAGGGACAGAGACTGCCGCTACTAAATGTGATTGAAAAAAATTTAGGTATATCTCTTGATTTACCAGAAAATACTTTGCAAAAATTAATTAATATTTTTTCTTTAGTTCATGAATATGGGCATTCTAAAGATATTAATTTGAAAAAACCTTTGGCAAGCTATGTAGATACAGTCAAAAGAATAAAGTTGCAATCTCAATTTGATTCAAAACTATCTTATGATGAAAATCTACTTAAAATAAATGAAGCTTACAGAGAATTACCAAGTGAAACGTTTGCTGATAATTATGCAATTGAATTTTTAAAGAAACATGGTTATGAAATATTTGCTGATGAGCCAGATTTGCAAAAGTTCTTCTTTAAGGAATAAATTTATACTCTTTCTTTAGTTTGTTATCAGTGATAACAAAGTGTAAATTTTAGTTTGTTTTAATTTTGTGAAAGCTTATACCAAACTAAAAATAATTTAATTTTTGATATTGTTTTACTCATTTTCTTGAAGCACTAAATCGGCTAAGCAATCAATAAACAAACCCGAAGCATTTAAGCCAGCCGTGCGTTCTAGCCGTATTTGTTTGCTTTGAGCTATTTTTTTAAATTCAATACCAATTTCGTGAATAGTTTCTACATGGTCGCTGACAAAGCTAATTGGAATAATTAAAACTTGTGAATTCGGTTCTAGAGCTTCAATTAGTTTGTCGGTGGCTGGCTCTAACCATTTGCTCGGACCAAATTTACTCTGAAAAGAAAGTTTATATTTGTAATTTGGAAAATTTTGCATAATGGCCTCAACCGAAGCCTTAACCTGCTCGTAGTAAGGATCACCCGAATCAATATAACTTTGTGGAATGCCATGCGCACTGAATAAAAGCAAAGGATCTTGAAGATATTTGAGTTTTTGTTCAATTCGCTCAGTCCAAGCAGACACAAATTTTGGATGTTGCGCAAAATTATTTATAAAAGTTAATTTAGTTTGTTCAAAATTGTTTTTAAAAAACTGATTCAGTCTTTCGAAGCTGGTTTTGGTTGTTGTGGTTGAATATTGCGGATATAAAGGCAAAATAATGGCTCTGTCAAAAGTTAGATTTTGTAATTGTTGTTTTAATTCTTTTTCGTTTGGTTGGCCGCAAGACATAAAAATAAAAGTTGGCAAATTAGTTTTTTGTTTTAATAAATTGGCTTGTATTTGAGTTATTTGAACCAATGGTGATTTTCCGCCAATTTCTTTATAAAGTTTCTGCGAAAAAGGCAAACGTTTAGCCACAATGCGGTTTGCTAAAAACTTTTGAAAAGGCTTTAAAAAAAAAGGCAAACGAATCACATTAGGATCTCCCAGCAAATCAAGCAAAAATGGTTTAATCTCGGCCATATTTTGCGGACCACCTAAATTGCATAAAATAATAATTGTTTTCATTTTAAATTCAAATTTTTTAGCACTAGCTCTAAATTCATAACTTATTTTTAACTTTTTAATCGCAAAATAAATAAAGCTTATAAAAAATAGCTAACTTCTAGAAAAAAGATTAAAATTTTTATATGGTTAAATTTAATGACAATAAGCTTAAGTGCTCGTTTTGTGGGAAAAACCAAGATCAAGTTCGTAAATTGATCGCTGGCCCTGGAGTTTATATTTGCGATGAATGCATTGAGCTTTGCAATGAGATTTTGGCAGAAGAATTTTTTGATAATCATTCAACTGGAAACACTGCCATGAAAAAGCCGCCAGCACCAACGGTTAAAAAACCTAAAATGCAAGAAGCTCCTCATCCAGCCGAAGAACAAGAAGAAATTGAGCCAATTGATTTAGCTAAAATTCCACGCCCTCATCAAATCACTGAATTTCTTGATCAGCATATTATTGGGCAAGAAAGTGCTAAAAAAATTCTTTCAGTGGCAGTTTACAATCACTATAAACGTCTCGCCTCTCAGGGACAAGATTCGGCAATTGAAATTCAGAAGTCTAATATTTTACTTGTTGGTCCAACTGGCTCTGGCAAGACTTATTTAACGCAGACTTTGGCCAAGCTTTTGAATGTACCTTTTGCAATGGCCGATGCCACGAGCTTAACTGAAGCTGGTTATGTTGGTGAAGATGTTGAAAATATTTTGCTTCGGTTATACCAAGCGGCCGATTACAATCTCAAAAAGGCCGAAAGAGGCATAATTTATATAGATGAAGTCGATAAAATTGCACGTAAATCTGAAAACCCTTCTATAACCCGAGATGTTTCTGGTGAAGGCGTTCAGCAAGCCTTGCTCAAAATGATTGAAGGAACTGTGGCTAATGTACCTCCGCAGGGCGGGCGCAAACATCCACATCAAGAATTTTTGCAAATTGATACTTCAAATATTCTTTTTATCTTGGGTGGGGCTTTTTGTGGTCTCGAAAAAATTGTTGAACAAAGAGTCAATTCCAAAAGTTCTATGGGCTTTGGCGCAATTCCAATCACCAAAAAAGAACGAGAAGAAAAAGTTTCAATGGCTCTAGAACAAGTAACTCCCGAGGATTTAATTAAGTTTGGTTTAATTCCAGAATTTGTTGGCCGTGTTCCAGTGCTGGCCGCTCTTAACCAATTAGACATTTGGGCTTTGCAAAAAGTTTTAACAGAGCCTAAAAATGCCTTAATTAAGCAATATCAAGAACTTTTAAAACTTGATGGTGTTGAACTGAGCTTTACCAAAGAAGCTACCGAAGCAATTGCTGAATTAGCTTTTAAACGCAAAATGGGAGCCAGAGCCTTAAGAAGTATTGTAGAAGAAATTATGCTTGAAATTATGTATGAAGCCCCTCGAAATAAAGATGTGAAAAAGTGCATAATAACTAAAGAAATGGTAGATAAAAGGTCTTCTGCCGAAGTGCTTGAGCTTTTAAGTTTCAAAAAAAATCACCCTGAAATCGCTTAATTAAATTTATGACAAAAAAACTAAATTTTGATTTCTCTAAAACCAGCAAAAGCCCTGCTAAAAACTTTGTGATTGGTGGCTTGGCAGTTTTAAGTGCGCTTTACCTTATAAACCCAACTTTTGGCATATTTGAAATTTTGCCAGATAATTTGCCTTTTGTTGGAAACCTTGATGAATTCACAATGGGCATGATTTTATTAAATAGCTTACAATATTTTGATATTGATTTGTTGAGCTTTTTTAGCGGCAATAAAAACAAAACACCCGAACAACAAACGAGTTCAGATCAGCCAATTTATGAGCCACCAAACAAAAGTTAAACTGTAAGATTTTTAGCAAACTCTTTTAGTTTTTCTTGTTCTTTAAAAATAATTTCTAATTGCGCTAAAAACCAATTGTCTATTTTGGTTGCTTGGTGTATTTCTTCAATACCAGCTCCAAGAGCCAAAGCTTGCCAAATTTGTTTTATGCGGTCAGGGCCTGGTGTTTTGGCCAGCGTTTTTAAAATGCTTTCTTTGGTTAAATCTTCAGGTATGGCAAAAGGCCCAAAGCCAAGCATATTTTTTTCTAGGCCTCTTAAAGCTTTCTGAAAAGACTCAGCAAAAGTGCGACCAATAGCCATAACTTCGCCAACCGACTTCATTTGGGTTCCTAAAGTCTGCTCGCTACCCGGGAATTTTTCAAAAGCAAAGCGGGGAATTTTGGTTACAACATAGTCAATAGTCGGTTCAAAAGCGGCTTTAGTTGTTTTAGTGATTTCATTTGGCAATTCATCTAAAGTATAACCAATGGCCAATTTGGCGGCAATTTTAGCGATTGGATAACCAACGGCTTTGCTTGCTAAAGCACTAGAACGGCTAACTCGTGGATTCATTTCGATTACAATAATGCGCCCGTCAAAGGGATTAACCGCAAATTGAATATTACAACCGCCACATTCAACACCCACGCCTCTAATCAATTGAATGGCTTGATTACGCAAGTTTTGATATTCAGTATCACTTAAAGTTTGGGACGGGGCAACCGTTATAGAATCACCCGTATGAACACCCATCGGGTCAAAGTTTTCAATTGAGCAAATTATAGCCACATTGTCGGCCAAATCCCGCATAACTTCTAATTCAAATTCTTTCCAGCCCGTCAAATCTTCTTCAAGCAAAACTTGCGAAGTCGGGCTTTCATTAAGGGCACGCCTGACCATAACTTCAAATTCTTCGGGGGTTTTTGCAATGCCACCACCAGAGCCACCTAAAGTAAAAGCTGGTCTTAAAATAATCGGAAAACCTATTTCTTGGGCTATTTTTAAGGCTTCGTCAATATTGGTTGCTGTCTCTGATTTAGCTGAATTGAAGCCACATTTAGCCACAACTTGTTTAAATAAAGCTCTGTCTTCGGCTAATTTAATTGATTGTAATTTTGCACCTATAAGCTCCACGCCATACTTTTCAAGAGTTCCATCTTCGGCCAAGGCAACGGCAATATTTAAACTGGTTTGGCCGCCCATGGTTGGTAAAATGGCCTGCGGTCTTTCTTTTTCTATGATTAAACGCACGACATCTGGTGTTATGGGTTCAATATAAGTGCGGTCCGCAAGATCTGGGTCTGTCATGATGGTTGCTGGATTAGAATTAATTAAAACAACTTCAAATCCTTCAGTTTTTAAAGCTTTGCAGGCCTGAGTTCCAGAATAATCAAATTCGCAAGCTTGACCGATCACGATAGGGCCAGCTCCAATTACCATTATTTTCTTTAAATCATCACGTTTTGGCATGGCTTAAGTTTAGCATTTGTATTATTGGTGAGGTTATTTCTGTTTGTTTTTACATTCTACAACTTGCCATTTATTGTTTTGCAATGTAAGACATAAATTATTTTGCTTTAGTGGGTTGGTACACATATTTTTATCAGAAACTGGAGTCAAATTTTTCAGAACCTCCGCTATAAAAAATTCACTTTTAGTCAAAGGTTCTGTTGAACATATTGTAGTTAGGCTCTGTCTTTTTTTTAGACTTAGTAAAGCTTGCTCTTTAGAATTTTTTTCGACTTTACTCTTAGTAATATTAGTAATTATTCTAAATTCTCCTACTATTGAGCAAATTATTAATAATGAAATAAGTATTGTTTTTTTATAGCAAAGTAATTCTTTAACAATACAACCAATTAAAAGACTAAGAGCGGGATATATTGGCATAATATACCAGTATAATTTTGTTCCAGCCAATGAAAAGATAAATAAAGTTGATACTAACCAAATAAGAATAAATCTGAGTTTTAATATTGATCGAATATTTCTTAGTTTGCCCATTCTTCTCAAAAGAAAAATCATTACTATAGAAGAAATTAAGAAAACACTCCAAGGAAAAAAGAATTTTAGTATGTAATTAAAGTAATAAAAAACGTTTTCTTTATGATTTTCAACTGGTGTTGAGAGCCTACTCCAAAAATCATAAAAAAACATTTGCTCAAGGCTTTCAATATCTCCCTGTAAATATCTAGCAAAAAACCATAAAATAAGAGGAAGTAAAAAAACTAAGGCATAAAAAATATAATCTTTAAATTTATATACTTTGTTTTTGAGTGCGAAGAAAAATAATGATGGTAGAACTGGAAAAATAGCAAAGCTTTTCTCTAAGAAACCTAACATAAGTGTTATAGCTGAAAGATAGAAATATTTAGGTGAACGATAAGACCAGTGAAGAAATATAATAGTAAGTAATAAAAACAAAGAAAGAGTTACATCAAAATCTCCGTTTCTGGCACCATGCTTGCATATAAAGCCATATGATGTTGCAAGAACAATACCACTAAAAAAAGCTGGAATTAAGCCAAATAATTTTTTAGCATAGAAAAAAACAAATAGTATACAAACTAATCCAGCAAGAGCCGAAAAGAAGCGAAGGCCAAATAAATTCGCTCCAAAAATCTTAAATCCTATAGCAGACAAAAAAACTCCCAAGGCTGGCTTTAAATTAGAATGATCTAAAATGCCTCCAAAAGTTACAATAAATGGATTCTTGTTAATTAACATCTCATATGCATTAACTCCATATATTGCTTCATCCCAAGTTTCAACTGGAGC
This sequence comes from Candidatus Caenarcanales bacterium, assembly GCA_947494115.1. GTDB lineage: Bacteria > Cyanobacteriota > Vampirovibrionia > Caenarcaniphilales > Caenarcanaceae > CANLTT01. The sequence continues at coordinate 11,351 of CANLTT010000008.1, read as the reverse complement.
AGCGTTTAGTTTGTAAAATAAGTTAAAAATACTAATCAATAGCAATAGACAAAATAATATAATTGATTTATTTGAATGATAAAATAGTTTAAAGTTATTCATTATTCTTATCCTGAGTTTAACACCTTATATAGTATATATTTGTTACTATTATAAACGGGCTTATATATTATATTTTTTAGCTGTCCATCTGTTAAAGAACCTTTATAAGCAATAATAAACACTTTATTTTTAGAAATCTTCTCTTTTATAAATTTCTCCATTTCGGTATTTTCTTTGAAGATTTTATCTGTCGTTCTATTCATGTACCAACCAATAGCACAGTTTATATCAGGAAAACCAATGTTATAACCAATAATTATATTATTTTGCAAGTTTTCAGTTTTCATGAAAGCTATCATATTTCTTAGATCTGTATCTTTTTGTTTTTCTATATTAATTGGAGTAGTATTGAGTATTAAAATAAATAAACTTAATATAATGGTTGTAGTTTTAACTAATAATATTTTGTGTGTATTTGACAATAAATTAGCTAACCCATAGCCAGTAATTATAGATATAGCAGGATAAGCACTTAAAACATACCACCTAGAGTGAGTTTTCATTAGACTCATAACTAAAAATACCAAGAATATCCATATACAAAACAATGTAATAAAATTATTTTTTTCTTTTTTGATAATACTAAAAGCTTTGTATAAACCATATAGAAAAACTGGAATTAGTGGCAGATAATATATAAGCAAATCTTGAAGATAAGAAAAATAATTTACTTTAGGATTTGCTTTAGTAAGACCTCTTTCTAATATTAACCAACCAAAATGTACTGAAATAAATTGTTCTCTGAATAAAAAATATTGATGATAATACCAAGAACAACCTAATATGAAAACCTCAAGACAACCTAATATAAAGAGCGGACTCTTCCAAATATATTTAATGTGTCCACTGATAATAAGATAAAACCAAGATATTATAAAAGGAAAAAATCCCAAGACACTTTTGGTTAGTATGCAAAAAGAAATACTCATTCCCCACAAAATAAAGAACTTATGATTATTATTTTTAATAGCCTTGCATAAACTAAATAAAGCTAAAGTACAAAAAAAACTTAAAGTAGTATCTAACATACAATGCCTTGAATAACATATCCACAAATAGCTTGTCATAAGAGAAGCCGCAGAGAACAATCCTGCCCATTTATCTTTAAAGACTTCTTTTGCAAAAAAATAAACTAAGACTATCGTTAATACTCCAAAAGCTTGAGAAGGAAATCGAGCGGCATAATCATTAATTCCCCAAATTTTAAAAGATAATGCAGTTATCCACATATAAAAAGGCGGATTATCTAAAGCGGGATTATTATGCATATGCATTGTCCACCAACTATTAGATAACAATATTTCTTTAGCTTTTTCTGCGTAAATTGCATCATCGTAATTAGCCAAACCATTATCCCAACTCTTAGAAAAAAGCATAAAAACCGAAAAAATTATAATAAACAATAAATGAAATTTCTCAGATTCACAAAGTAATTCAAATAAAGTTTTTTGTTTATTATTAATTTCGGTATTCATTTAATTATTAGTAAAGAGTTTAGATTGAATAATTCCCCACTTAGAGAGCCTAAACTGCAAAGAAACCAATAAGCAACTAATTCCATATTTTAAACTACGCACAAAATTAATCGATGAAGCTTCAGGAAAATATTTAGTTGGACAACTGATTTCGCCTACTTTAAAACCTTTGTAAATAATTTGCGATAACATTTGATTGTCAAAAATAAAATCATTAGAATTATTCTCTAGATTTAAAGCTAATAATACCTCTTTTGTAAAAGCTCGATAGCCAGTATGATACTCAGAAATTTTAGTAAAAAGTAATATATTTTGTACTAAAGTTAAAAAGCGATTAGCAATATATTTATATAGTGGCATTCCGCCTTGAATCGCACGGCCACCCAAAATACGAGAAGCTAAAACCACATCAAATTCGCCAGACATTAATAAATGCGCAATAGCCGAAATTAGTTTAGGAGAATATTGATAATCGGGATGAAGCATAATAACTATATCTGCGCCACGTTCTAAAGCAACTTTATAACAAGTTTTTTGATTGCCACCATAACCAAGATTTTTTTCATGAATAACAAGATGAATACCTAATTCCTTCGCTAGAGTAGAGGTTTGATCTGAACTTGCATCATCTACTAAAATAATATCATCTACTATTTCAAAAGGAATTTCTGAATAGGTTTTTTGCAGAGTTTTTTCAGCATTATAAGCTGGCATTACTACAATTATTTTTTTATTTTTAATCACAAAAAGCCCGAATTACAAACAATTATTTTCTCAATGATATTAAAACAAATTTTATAAAAAGTACAGTGGCTTAATATTTTATATTGCAGAATAATATATTAAATTAACCAAAACGGCCAGTAATATAACCTTCGGTGCGGCTGTCTTGCGGATTACTGAATAGTTCAATTGTTGGTTTACATTCAACCAATTCGCCAGCTTTAGTATTTTCATTAACCCAAAAAACAGCGGTGGTATCTGAAATGCGGCTGGCCTGTTGCATATTATGCGTAACAATTACAATAGTCAAATATTTTTTCAGTTCGATTAAAAGATCTTCAATTTTGACAGTGGCAATTGGGTCAAGCGCAGAACAAGGCTCATCCAATAAAAGAACTTCAGGGCCAACGGCCAAAGCACGAGCAATACAAAGCCTTTGCTGTTGCCCACCTGACAGATCTTGCCCTGAAGAAGTGTGCAATTTATCTTTAACTTCGTCCCAGAGAGCCGAATATTGCAAACTTTGTTCGACAATTTCATCTAATTGTTTTTTATCTTTAAGGCCAAAAAGTTTAGGGCCATATATTATATTTTCATAAATGCTCATAGGAAACGGGTTTGGCCGCTGAAAAACCATACCAACTTTACGTCTTAAAGAAATAACGTCAATATCTGGATTATAAATATTAATTGCGGCTTGATCGCCATTAAAAATAATATCAACCGAGCCATTAACCGAGCTACTTGGAATAGTGTCATTCATACGATTTAAAGCACGCAAAACTGTAGACTTACCACAACCCGAAGGACCGATAAAAGCTGTGATCTCATTTGCTTTTATTTTTAAATCGACCTCATTTACAGCCAAAAGACTTCCGTAAGAACAAGATAAATTATTTACGTTTATTTTAATTTTGTTATTTTCAGTGGCTTTCATAAAATTTTATTATTTGACTTTTAAACTTTGTCTAGAGCCGCCACACCAGGCAAGGTTTTTCCTTCTAGAAACTCTAGGCTTGCGCCGCCACCAGTGCTAATATGGCTAAAATCTTGGTCGGTATAACCAAAAGAGGCAACGGCCGCCGCTGAATCTCCGCCACCAATAACGGTTTTACCGCCTTTTTCGGTTAAAATACTCATAGCCTTGGCGACAGCTTTAGAACCATCTGCAAAACGTTTATCCTCAAAAATGCCCACAGGACCATTCCAGACAATAGTTTTGGCTTCAGAAATATAACGACTAAAATTAATGCAGCTGATAGAACCAATGTCGCAGCCAGCATAATCATCGGGTATTTCACCAGATAAAAAGGATTGAGGTTTTTCGTTTTGGTCAGCCAAGTTTTTTACACATAAATTATCATCTGGCAAAATTAAAGCTGTTCCTTTACTGCGGGCTTTTTCGAGCAATTGGCTGGCAAGTTCTAATTTGTCTTCTTCGCATAAAGATTTGCCAATTTTGCCGCCTTGCGCTTTAGTAAAAGTATAAGCCATTCCGCCGCCAATTAAAACCACATCACTTTGGTCAATTAGAGAGTTTAAAACATCAATTTTGGTTGAAACTTTACTGCCGCCAATTATACTCACAAATGGTCTTTCTGGCCTTGAAAGCAAATTGCCAAGCTCACGTACTTCTTTTTCCATTAAAAAACCAGCCACCGCAGGGCGCAAAAACTTAGTAATTCCTTCAGTGCTAGAATGCGCACGATGAGCGGCTCCAAAAGCGTCATTTACATAAATATCGGCCAAGCTAGCTAGTTTTTCACTAAAAGCTTGATCATTAGCTTCTTCTTCGGCATAAAAACGCAAATTTTCTAGTAAACAAACCGAACCAGCTTTAAGCATTTTAATTGTGGCTTGGGTTTGTGGGCCAATGCAATCTGGAATAAAACTGACAGTTTGACCTAAAATTTTCTCAAATTCTTTGGCTACTGGCTCTAAAGTATATTTAAGGTCAATTTTGCCTTTAGGTCTTCCAAAGTGGCTTGCCAAAATAATAATTGCACCTTTTTGGATTAAATATTTTATGGTCGGCAAAGCGGCCTTTAAGCGGGTAATATCAGAAACTTTGCCGTCTTGCAAAGGCACATTAAAATCAACACGAACAAAAACTCTTTTGCCATTCAACTGCTCTGGCTTTAAATCTTCGAGGCCTAAAACACTATATTCCATAAAAAGTATAAATCAAAGGGATAGCTCTCAGTATAACTTAAGGCCATCAAAATTTTATTTTTCCTTCTAAAAATATCAAATAAAGAATTATAATCTTGCAACATTGTTTTTATTTAGTTTTATTTTTAATGAAAAAAAATCTTATTTTAATTTGTTTATTTGAACTCTTTGTGAGTGTCTTGCCGAACTTGGCCGAAAAGACAAAAGTTTATTATCCTAAAACGGCCGTTGGCCTTCACCAAAAAATAGGTACTTTGGCCGCTATTCAGCCTTTTAAAGGTCAAAATGCAAGCCAAGCTTTAATTTTATTGCCAGGTTTAAACTCAGTGGGCTTAAGCTCTGAGCTGTATGAATGGAGAAATTTTTGGAATGCTTGGCAAAACAGCAACCTAGCACAAACCGAAAAAGATAAATATAAATTTTTTGTTCTTAGATATGACGGTTGGGACAGCTTATATTCATCATCAGAAAAACTAGAAACTGGCCTAGAACAATTGCTTGAGCAAAATCCGCAAATAAAGTCAATTTCATTTATTGGTTATAGCCAAGGCGGCCTAATTCCTCGCGTACTTTTATCTCAAAATCCAAAGCTTGAGGGCATAACTCATAAAATAATTACTTTTGCCTCACCTCATCAAGGGGCTATCGTGCTAACTTCCAAATTAGTTAAAGACACGGTCAAAACTCAATCACCAATACTCAAAGCCAAAAACCTTCAATTTCTAAAAGTTCTTCAAAGCCGTTATCGTTTTGCCTATTTAGAGCAAGCTTGGACTAATTTTGACAATGGTATTTCTTCTAATTATTATACGCCACCCGCCGAAACCCTTAAATTTCCTGTTCCAGCCGATAAAAGCAAATATATAGTATATGGTTCTTATTATCATCCTCTTTCGCCTGCAGACTGGGAAGATAATTTGAGCATTTTTTTTGGTGAAATTATTCCACGCTTATTTTTAGATAGACGTGCTGGCACAAAAGAATTAAACCGTTGGATGGGTAAAAGAGTTTATCCAGATGAAAAGCCACAACTAAGACAACACTTAAAATTAAATGATGGAGTTACTCCTTTGGTAAGTGCCTTGTGGGGAAGAATGTGTAGTGTGAATGAAAAACAACCCGAAAATTGGCAAAAACTGTTTCCAACCAATAATTTTTGCCCTTCTACTCCCCTACAAAGGGCTTTTGCCAGAATTGACCACCTAGGATGGAGAGAAGCCGCCAGCGGACGGTACGTCGTGCAAGACAAATTACATCCGTCTGAAAAAGCTAAAACGCCATATGAATGGATAATTTATGATTTGATTTCAGAGTAAAATTTGGGGAGCCTATTTTATCAATTTGGTTTTAAGCCTATAAAGCTGATAGTTATGCTCTGTGTTTTTTAGGCCAGCTTTGAGTTTGGCTTGTATTAGCGCATAATGAGCATCAGTGGTTTCTCTGGGCAGAATAATGGCTGTTTGAGAGCCTTTTCGCAACATTAAACCTTGAGTGAATGGATTAAAAGCCCGAATATTTGGTATTGCTTCGAGGCCATAAATTAAAGTAATTTGAATTTGTAAATTGGTTAATTCAGCTTGCTTAATTGGTGGATAGCGGTATTCTTTGCTTAAAGCATTAATTGTAGTATAAACCACAGCCTGTACTAAATCTGGATATTCGGCATTAATTGAACCCCAACAAGCCCGAGTTTGCCCTTTAGAACTTAAAGTTACAAATAAACCTAATTTTTGTTTATATTCCGGAATTACTTTGAAACTTTGCGCAAATTGCCTGTATGAAGAGGGTTTAGACGGCTCAAAATAATAATCAAGTGTTTTGCGGGCAATTTCGGGTAAATTATTTGTATGCGGGTTTGCGCTTAGAGAACCGAAACTCAAAATAAAACAAATATAAATAAATTTTTTAAGGCGTGGCACATTTTTGGTTTTCAGAGATTTGGTCAATTAATTCGGCGGCTATAGTTTTATTACTGGCTAAAATTTTTCCATTAAACAAATCAAAGTCCTCATTCAAAGGCCCTGAAATATGCCCGCCCGCTTCTTGTACAATTAATGCGCCAGCGGCAATATCCCAAATATTTAGGCCATATTCCCAAAAGGCTTCGAGGCGGCCAGCGGCAACATAACATAAATCTAATGCGGCGGCTCCATCACGTCGAACACCATGCGTTAAAAAGTTGAATTTCTTAAAAAGCTCCATCGAACATTCTTGTAGAGCACTCACCGAATAAGCAAAGCCAGTAACAAGCAAAGATTCTTTAAGAGATGAAACCTTTGAAGTTTGAATTGGGCGGCCGTTTAAATAAGCACCTTGGCCTTCAATAGCCGTAAACAGCTCATCACGAATTGGATCGTAGACTACACCAACTAAAGGTTTATCGTTTTTAAGCACCCCAATTGACACGCAGAAAAAAGGATAAGAATGTCTAAAATTAGTTGTGCCGTCTAAAGGGTCAATTGCCCATTTATATTCTGTTGTTATTTCTTTATTGCCGCCGCCTTCCTCTGAAATTATGGTGTGGTCGGGAAATTTGGCTTTTATGGTTTTGAGAATAATTTCTTCTGATTTTTTATCGGCAACTGTTACTAAGTCTCTCCATGAAGATTTTGACTCAACTTGTGAAGATTCTAGGTCGCCCCAATATTGCTTTATTATTCTTCCCCCTCTGATAGCGGCTTTAATAGCAATTTGTAAAATTTCTTGCGGATTTGTACTCATAAACTCAAATTTAGCAAGCAATTTAGGTTTTGAATAAGAATAAAATATTAAATTTATAAACAAAAATCTTAAAAAAGTTCCTCCAAAATGTTGCAAGCGAACTATGCTTATTAACAATTGGCTCATATTCGTTAATTTGATTTGGTAACTATTTATAAAAGATTATTTATTTTTGTTTGTTTTTTTGCTTTGCCTAGTTTGGCCGAAGAAATAAAACCAGATTCGCAAAACCCAGCATTAATAGCTTTAAGCCAGCAAATTAGCCAAAAGCAAATTGAAAAACAAAACAATATTACAACTTTGAGTTTGGAAGAAGCCTTAGAAACCGCTATTAGCAATAATTTAGAGGCGCAAATCCAACAAGATGATGTTGAGATCGCTGACTTGAACTTTAAAATCAGTCGTGGTGTTTATGCGCCTAAAATTGGTTTTGAAAGTTATTATGAAAATCAAATTATTCCAGTTACTAATGCCATTGCAGGCGGTCAAGCTGGCTTTGTGAAAACCGAAAGTTGGGTTGGTAATTCTTATTTAAGTGGTATTTCGGCCTTTGGAACTGACTATAAATTGTTTTTTGATAATTCTCGAACCCGTACAAGCAATTTTTTTCAGCTTTTAGTGCCTGAATACAGAAGCACTTTGGGTTTAAATATTACACAACCTTTGCTTAAAAACTTTTGGATAAATGAAAATCGCAAAAATATTAAAATTCTCAAACTAAATAAAAACCTTTCATCAGCGCAATTTACGCAAAAAATGCAAGAAGTAGTTTATAAAACAGAGGCTTCTTATTGGGATTTATTATTGGCGAGTAAAACAATTGAAATTAATCAAGAGGCTGTTTGGTTAGCCGAAGAACAATTGCACAGAACAAAAAGGCTTGGAGAAATTGGCGAAACTCCAAAAATAGATTCTGTTTCGGCGGAAGTAGAGCTAGAAAAACGCAAAGAAGAATTGGCAATTGCCCAAGAAAAGCTTTTAAGAGCCGAAAATGATTTAAAAGTTTTAATCTCTAATGGCTTTAATTCTGGCTTTTGGGAGAAAACCTTAACCATAAACCAAGAACTTGCACAAACACCAAATAATTTAAACGATTTGCAAGCCGCTCTGGCTTTGGCATTTGAAAAAAGACCCGAATTTAGCCAAATTGAAAATCGTTTTAAAGCCAAACAAATTGAAAGAAATTATTTAATTAATCAGGGTTTACCCCAAATGGATTTAGTTGGACAATATTCAATGGAAGGCTTAGCTGGCTCTGTAAGGCAAAACCCAAGAAGTACAAGTTTTGGTAATACAACAGTTTTGCCGCGTTTTACGGGTGATTATTCAGATGATATGCAAAATGTTTTTTCAAATGATTTTAGAACCGCCAGAATTGGTTTGAATTTTTCTTGGCCAATTGCGCCAGGTACAACCAAAAAAGTGCTTAAAAAAAACGATCTCGAAAAACACCAAATAGAGCTAGAAGCCGAAAATACCAAACAATTAATTACGGCAGAAGTTTTAAATGCCTTTAATGCGATCAAAACTTCTGAGCAAAGAATACAAGCCTCACAAGCTTCACTTAAAGCCGCTGAAAGACAATTAGAAGCCGAAAATCAAAAATTCAAAATTGGCATTACAACAAATTTCATGGTGATTACTCGGCAAAATGATTTATCAGCGGCTAAATTGCGAGTTGTGAACGCTATTACTGATTATAATAAATCAATTAACAGTCTGAGAAAAGCCGTTGGTATAATTTTAGAAGAAAAAAACATCAAAGTAATTTCGCAAAATCCGTGAAAATTGTTTTTTTATTATTATTTATTTTAGTTTTTAGTTATCCTTTTGCTTTTACTTTAGGCTCTATAAGCTATTCTATGCAAGATTTATCGCAGGAACAAAAAACAAATTTACAAATTGCAAGCGAAAGTCTAAATAATTTTGTTTTAAAACCTAATCAAGTTTTTTCATTCAATCGTTTTTTTGGGGAGCGCAATTCTACAAAAGGTTATAAATCAGCTGGCTCTTATATTGCGGGGGGTTCCAGCTCTATAGGCGGTGGCTTATGTTTATTGGCTTCGGCTTTATATGGTTTGGCTTTAAAAAACAATTTAAAAATACTAGAAAGAAAAGCGCATTTAAAAACGATTCATTCTGTTCCAGCGGGTTTAGATGCAACTATTTGGTTTCCAGAGATAGATTTAAAATTTCAGAATACTTATTTTTTTCCTTTACAAATAAAAAGTAATATAAAAAACAATAAATTAACTTTGTATTTTAAAGGGTATTTTCCATTGACTAAAGCTGTTATTAAGCGTAAAGTACATAATTTTAATTCAGGGCAATTACAAGTACAAGTATATAAAAATAATAATTTAGTTTCAGAAGATATTTATAAAAAATACTAAAGTCATCTAAACATATTTGGCAACATCGTAACCCCACAAATACCACCGCCTAATAAAAAAGTTATACCGCTTGTAATTAAAATACCTTTGAAAGTTTGTTTTTGTTTTTTGAAATGAATTGCCATTGGAATTACATAAATGAATTGAATAAGCCAAATACCTAGACCCAATACTACCCAACCTAATAAAAATAATGAGATGGCAAAAATGACATGAGCCAACAATACATACAAAACACCTCTTTTGATACTTCCTTCAAGTTCAATTTCTTCTTTATTTATTTCTTCATTCATAATAATTACCTTTTACTCAGTTCTTTAACATCAATTTTATTATTCCGATAAAAAATATTATAGGTATCAAAAGGTATAATTCTTCCGTCTGGGTGAATAATATGCACGCATGATCTTTTTACTGATCTTACATCAAAATTATAAGGATCTAAAAATTCCATAATAATAATTCTAAAAATGTTTTCATAATTTAAGCTCTCTGGTACTTTTAATTCTGGCAAACAACACATTAATTCAGCAATTTTATCCGAAGAAGAATGAGGCGTTTGATTCAAAGAAAACAATTCAAAAATTTTGGCTTTAAGGTGTTCATCATGTTCATAAACAATAGTATTTTGGCCTTCATTAATTAAAGTTTCAGTATTTAAAATACCCGTTAAAGGTATAACTTTATCATTTAGCTTTAAAGCATAAGCCATGGCTATACAGTCTGGATGGCAAGGTACTGGTATTATATCTTCTGCCCCAAATACTGTATTTTGTTTTACAATTTGTTGTCTCACTTCTCCTAGCGTTAATCTGTCTGTTTCAGGGTTAAAGTTTTCGGTTCGTCCTGCCACCTGAATTGGCTGAAAACTCACACCACGCACGCATTTTTGTTTTAAAGCATAATCAATAATCGAACCCATTTCATTATCGTTTAAGCCTTTTTTGACAGTTACCACCAAAGTAGTAGATAAATTCACTTCATTTAAATGCTCAATTGCTTTTTGTCGAATTTGTCTTAAATCTTGCCCTCTCAGCTCTTGCAATGGGTTTTCTTTTAAGCTGTCAAATTGCAAATAAATTTCCAAACTGGGTTTATAAGTATTTAGTTTTTGTACAAAATCACGGTCTTTGGCAATTTTTATACCATTAGTATTAATCATCAAATGTCGAATTGGTTTGGTTTTAACTAAATCTAAAATCTCAAAAAACTGCGGATGAATAGTTGGCTCTCCGCCGCTTAATTGAACTATATCTGGTTCTCCTTCATTTTTGACCAATTCATCTAGCATAAATTCAATTTCGGCTAAAGTGCGGTGTCTGCCAGCTTTAGGACTTGAATCAGCATAACAAATCGGGCATTCTAAATTACAGTTTTCAGTTATTTCAAGCAAAGTCAAACAGCTATGTTGTTCATGGTCTGGGCATAAACCGCAATCGTAAGGACAACCTCTTTCAGTGAGCGTATTAAATCTTTCAGGAATTTGTCCCGCTTTCAGAAAAGACCTACTTTTTTTATAATATTCAATATCAGTCGAAATTAAAACCTTTTGAATGCCGTGTTCTAAGCAGTTCTTTAATAAATAAACATTATTATCTTGAAAAATAACTTTGGCTTCTACTTTTTTCAAACAAATTGGGCAAAGGCTATTAGTTAATTCATAAAATATATAAGGTCTTTCTTTTGGTTTAATCATTTGTTTTATTTAAAAGATAGTTTTTAATTATATGTTTTTTTGTTTTGATATGTTAATTGTATAAAAGTA
>CANLTT010000007.1 GCA_947494115.1 Candidatus Caenarcanales bacterium | reverse complement strand
TTAATCAATTTATAAAAGAGAGGTTTTTATTTTATGTCTATTCTTACTGGTGTTCTTTCAAGCCGACCAGCCATTTATGCCGATCAAACTTTACAAAATTTAGATGGCCGATGCGAAAAAGGCTATAAGAGATTAGTTCCTCATCTTCCACCTTTAGTCTCTGAATTTACGAGTTTAAAGCCACACAAGGAAAATCCTTATCCATATCTTGGCGGAGCTTTAAAATTATTAAATAAGGGTTTTGCGCTCCCAAGTAAAATTTCTCATTTACCTCAGAATATTCATCAGGTAGGTTCAATATTGGGACAAGTTTCCCATCAATTAAGTCCTAATTTTCATCATCTAACCCCTAATTTCCATCACAATAATATTCCAGAGGTTTTAAGTATTATTGCTAATTCAGTTCATCTCATCTGTTGACGATTATTACTATTTCTTGGTTTAGGAAAACTGGCTATTCTCGTTTTAATGGCCTGAAACTGTTTAGAATCAATTGAGCCTTTATTTACCCAAGCCTTAGTTAAATCTGCAATATTATTATATCTTTCTTGCGGAGAAGGGTGAGTAGAGAAAAAAGCCACATTACTTCCGCCTCTTTGCGCTAATTTCTGAAAAAAGCTAACCATTCCTTGCGGATTCCACCCAGCGTCAAACATGGTTTTAGCACCCAAGCGATCGGCTTCTCTTTCGGCATCACGGCTAAATTTCAAGAAAACCCCTTGAGTTAAAAGTTGAGCACCATTAAAAAGAGCACGCCCATTTCGAGCACCACCAAGCAAAAGACCAGCCCCACCTAAAATCAAATTAGCCTTGCGGGATTTTTCTACTTGTTCGGCACTGTGCCTAGCTACAATATGTGAAACTTCATGCGCTAAAACACCAATAAATTCGTTTTCGGTGTCTGCTTGCTCAATTAGGCCACGATTTATATAAACAAAACCGCCAGGCAAAGCAAAAGCATTTACTTCTTTAGAATTAATCACTCTAAATCTATAAGGAATATCACTGCGTTGTGAGCGACTGACAAGCCTTTGGCCAACTTCGGTTACATATTTGGTAGTTTCGGTATCATTGAGAACCTGTTGTGTTCTTTCGACTTGGGTGGCCGCTTGAGCACCTAAAACAATTTCTTGTTGTTGCGATAAAGTAAATATACCCGCCAAAACAGCCTGAGAGCAAATAAGTAGAATTAAACTAAAAAACAAAAACTTTAAATTTGAGATTTTAGATGGATTTTTCATGATTATTTAATTTTGTATAAAGTAATTATATAAAGCTTGGTTTTTAAGGCTGAATTAAATTTATACTTTTATTTGTTTTTAGGCAATTTTTATGAACTTAGAAAGAGACTCCGCCGAAAATGATTGGCAAGACTTAGAATTTATTTTGACTCCTTCGCTTGACAATTCTTTTAATCTTCAGGCTTTTTTAGACCCAATTATTGATGAATTATGCGGTTTAGGTCATCGAATTGAAGCTTCTTTACCCGACTTTAGTTATTTGCCGCCCGCCAACTTTCAGGCTCCGATTATAAACTGGGAACAGATTCAATATATTTGTCGTTCGGTTTCTTTTCGTACTCAAGCTGGCTTAGAAGCAAATAAATTGCCAATTAATTTAAGCCAAGATTCTTTTGTAGCAATTGGGGCTTTTTTAGGGGCTTGTAAAGTTCAAGAAAAAAAACAAGTGGCTTTTCTTTATCTTGATTCAAGGCTAAATTTAAGCAATTTTAATAAACAAGCCAATGATAGTTTTATGGGCATTTTGAGCCTACAAAAACCAGAACACGAAAGCTTTTTGGCTGGTATAAACTACACAGCAATAGAAACACCACTTTTACAAAAACCGCAAATTTTTCAGCTCGGGCTTTGTCAAGCGTCTTTTGCAAGACCAGACTTTTGTTATTATTCTAGCGATATGATTGAAATATATGGTTTGAGCCAAGTTTTGCAAGAATTAGAAGAAAATTTAAAAAAGTTTGAACACGTGTATATTCACTGGAATATGTCTTGTATTCAGGAATATGGCTTAAGCAGTAAACAGGCCTTGCAAATTGCCAACTGGATTGACTTTAAGCTAAGGCGCAAAAACAGATTGCTGGGTCTTAATTTGATTGGCCTGCAAAACGAATTTATGGCAAGACAATTACTTTTAAGAATTTTAGGGGCAACTTATTTTAATTCGGGCTTATAAGTTTTTTCTGACTACGGTACAAAACTCTGAAATAACCAATTGAGAGGGTCTTTTTTCTAAAGAATTTCACTTTGAAAGCCCACTCCGCCACCTAAAGGGGGAACTCGGATTGTATCAAGATAAAGAAAAACATAAACTCTCTCTTGTAAGGCGATTTCAAGCTTTTAGGTTTTGATAATTACTTTCCTGTAGATCTGGCTCTGTAAGAGAGGAGAAAATTCCCCCTTTAGGGGGCTAGGGGGCTTTCAAGCTTCGAGAGAAGATTCTAAGTTTTTTAAAACTCCGAAAAGTACAAAAACAAAAAGTATTCTCGCTCTCAGATACAGTACCAAAAAGAAGCAAAACAATCTCAAACTTGACTTGAGCGTCCCTGTCAAGGGAGCAGCGCAAGCCGAGGGTTTAATCCAGTTTGAGAACGGTTTTGTAATATAGTCAGATTTTATTTAGCTACATTTTGCGACATACTGGCTGGAAGCTCATTATAACAAGCAAATTGCATATTAAAAGTTCCTTGACCCTGAGTGCGGTTACGAATATCGGTAGCATAACCAAACATTTCAGAAAGAGGAACTTTGGCTTTCACCTTAGAAACTCCACGGTCAGTTTCCATTCCTTCAATGTGGCCACGGCGACTGGATAAATCTCCGATTACATCACCCATAAAATGCTCTGGAACTTCGACTTCAACCGCAAAAATTGGTTCAAGAATAATGGGGCTTGCTTTTTTGAAACCTTCTTTAAAAGCTTGGCTACCGGCAATATGAAAAGCCATTTCGCTTGAGTCTACCTCGTGAAAGCTACCGTCAAATAAAGTTACTTTTACATCAATTACAGGATGCCCCGAAATAACGCCGCCTTCCATGGCTTCTTTAATGCCTTTTTCTACGGCTGGAATATATTCTTTGGGAATAATACCACCAACAATTTTATTTGCAAATTCAAAACCTTTGCCAGCTTCTAGAGGCTCAAGTTCTAGCCAAACGTGCCCATATTGACCCTTACCACCAGTTTGACGAACATATTTGCCTTCAATTTGGGTTTTGGCTTTAATGGTTTCACGGTAAGCAACCTGCGGTTTACCAACTGTGGCTCCAACTTTAAATTCACGCAAAAGGCGGTCTACAATAATTTCAAGATGCAATTCGCCCATACCTGAAATAATGGTTTGGCCTGTTTCGTGGTCTACATGCACCTTAAAAGTTGGATCTTCTTCTGCTAATTTATTTAAAGCAGTGGACAATTTGTCTTGATCGGCTTTAGTTTTTGGTTCAATGGCTACCGAAATTACTGGTTCAGGGAATTGCATTGCCTCAAGAATAATTTGAGCTTTTTCATCACAAAGCGTATCTCCTGTAAAAGTATCTTTTAAGCCGACAGCCGCACAAATATCACCTGCATAAATTTCTTTAACTTCGGTTCTTTCATCGGCTTGCAAACGCACCAAGCGGCTAACACGTTCTTTGCGGTCTTTGCTGGCATTATAAACATAACTACCCGATTCTAATTTACCTGAATAAACACGCAAAAAGGTTAAACGTCCCACAAAAGGGTCGGTCATCACTTTAAAGGCTAAAGCCGAAAATGGTTCTTCATCTTTGGAATGACGCACCGTTTCAGAGCCATCACGAGAAGTGCCTTTAATAGCTGGCACGTCTAATGGAGAAGGTAAATAATCGACAACAGCGTCTAAAAGCAATTGCACACCTTTATTTTTGAAAGCCGAACCGCATAAAATAGGCATAATTTGCAAATTACAAACCGCTTTGCGCAAGGCCGCTTTCAAATCAGCTAAAGAAATTTCTTCGCCACTTAAATAACTTTCGGCCAATTTATCATCAGTTTCAACAATTGCCTCAACCAAACTAGCTCTATACTCAATGGCTTTTTCTTTTAGGTCATCTGGAATTTCAATTTCTTGAATGTCTTTGCCGAATGGATCATCTTGAGCTGAATATAAATAAGCTTTTTGTTCAATTAAATCAACAATGCCTCTAAAGTTTTCTTCTTCGCCAATTGGTAACTGAATTGGTTGAATATTAGAGCGTAAATGTAGTTTGGCTTGTTCAAAAACACGATAAAAATTAGCTCCCGTACGGTCCATTTTATTTACAAAAATAAGACGTGGAACGGTATAACGATTAGCTTGCCCCCAAACTGTTTTTGTTTGCGGCTGAACACCACCAACAGAGCATAAAACAATAACAACACCATCTAAAACACGCATAGAACGTTCAACTTCAACCGTAAAATCAACGTGTCCGGGTGTGTCAATTAAGTTGATTTGTTTGTTTTTCCATTTACTGGTAATGGCCGCCGCCGTGATAGTAATTCCGCGTTCTTTTTCTTGTTCCATCCAGTCGGTTACAGAAGTACCTTCATGCACTTCACCCATTTTATGAATTAAACCAGAGTAAAAAAGTATGCGCTCAGTGGTAGTTGTTTTACCAGCATCAATGTGAGCGGCGATTCCCATATTACGAATTTCAGACAGTGGAAGTTCTCTTGGCACAGCTTTTACCTTCTATAAAGTGTTTGATTAATTTTTTAGACATAAAGTTTAGCAAATTTTTAGGCTTTTTTTCCAGTTAAATTTAGAAAGAAAAGCGTAATTTCTCTTGTGAAAACCTCAATATAAAAAGTCAAATGCTTGGATTTATTGCATAGTTGGGTTAGGGACAAATTAATTTTAGGCTTAATTTGATAATGTTAAAATGTAATTTAGCAAAGCTAATAATTATTCTGTAACCCAAAACTAGCCTTAACTTTATGAACATCAAAACAAAATTAGAGAGCAAAGAAGGAAAATGGGTGCGCATTCACTTTCCTGATTCAAGCTTTTTGACTGGTCGCTTAATTCATACTGGCTCAGATTTTATGCAAATTGAATGTTATGGCCGAGATGATGCCAATCCTCAAGATCCCAATAGTTATACACAGCATTTAATTCCGTTAACCTTGGTTAAACTTATTACAATTGAAGCCACCAGTTTTGTTGATGCCGAAAGAAGACGACTAGAATACATAACCAAAAACTGTTCTAGTAGCGGAGATGACTGGGAAAATTCACTGCCAGAAATGGAAAGATAAAATGCTTTCAAATGTTAATCCAAAAAATTCTAAAGGTTATTCGCTTCAAGAAATTCATGAAATGCTCAAAAGTAACGGAGCTAGGCTTACGCCGCAAAGAGAGTATATTTTGGATGTTTTTTTTAAAGCCGAAGCTGGTTTTCATTTGAGTGTTGAAGATATTCACAAGCTTTTAGTGAAAAAAAATAATACTAATACTTCACTTGCCACGGTTTATCGCACGGTTAAAGCACTTTATGGTATGGGTATTTTACGTGAAGTCGATTTAGCCGAAGGCCACAAACATTATGAATTAGCCGCTGGCCATGAAGACCCTCATCATCATATTGTTTGTTTGAACTGCAATAAAACCATTGAATTTTTTAGTGACGAAATTAATCGCTTGGCTCAAAAAATCGCAATTGAACATGATGTTGAAATTTTAGATGTTGAATTGAAAATTTTTGCAAAATGCCTTCATTCTCATCAAGTCGATTCTCCTCAAGTTCAGAATGCTAAATTGGGTTTAGCCGAGCACCGCCGATAATTGGTTTTATAGTTTTATACTCAAATTTTATTTTTATATTACTAATATTTGTTTAAGCAAAGTAATCTAAGTTTTCATTGATTGAGGATTTTATCAGTTTCTGCTGTCATGCTTGAGGCTTATAATTTGTTTCTGATTACTCAAAATTCTAATTGTTTTTTATTTGATTAATTAATTTCATGATTAACAATTATTGATTTTCTTTATACACTTAGAGGGCATAGGTAATTTTTACTCTTTGCGAGTTAGGATCACCTGCAAATACTATGTCTGGAATAGCTCCCGAACTATCTTTGCCTATCGTTAGACTTGGGGTAGTGTCTTTTGCACCTGCCATTATATCGTCTGGTGTGGGAATTTCACCACTTTGCAACTTGTAAATGGGTACAACTTTTATCTTCTCTACCCCTCTAATGGTAGCTTCTGCACCAGGCAAGACAAATAGTGTAGCTTCATCGTTCCCCTTGTCCGCATCAATAGTACTTTTTCCTTCTAATGCCCCTGTGAATTTATCATCACCAACCCCTCCATGTAAAGTAATACCGTCTTGAAAAGGGCCAAGAAAAATATCAGAGCCTTGTCCTCCAAGCACGACCTTTTCTCCAGTCAAAGGATCAATGTTACTATCACTAGAAGACTCAGGAAAAATATTAGGAATACAAAAAATATCATTTCCCTTACTAGGAATGTCAGACTTTACCTTAGGATGTATGCCAACATCATTAGCAGTAAATTCTACAATATCATCCAATCCGATCATTTCAGCTAATTTATTATGTGCTTCTGCAATTTGTGGCTGAAGTGTAAGTTTTGTAGGTTTATAATATCCTGTTCCATACACCTTTGTATAACCTATAGCCGCCTCAGAAATTCGTTTTCCATATGTAATCAAAGCAGAAGTTAGCGAAGAACCTGAATATAATTCAGCTAAGAAAGTAGCAGCAGCAGCACTCGGAGCTTGAGCATGGGCAGCGGCTCGCCCTGCTTCATCTCGTCCAGCTTCTGTCAGCCCTTCTTTTGTCATTAAGAGATCTAATGATTCATTTATTATAGTACCTGCAATTGTCCTTGGTGAAGCATTGATTAAATTGTCAAGATTAAACTCAACCCAACTTCCACCCATATATGCACCTTGCCATGGGTCTACTTGAGCATTATTCCAAGCACCTACATCCATAAAGTTGTTTCTTGATTTGCCTTCTGGATAGGTCTCTTTGCTTGAAAACTTAATCTCCCGAAAGAACCCTTCAATCAAAATTTTATATAGGGGATGAGATTTGATATTGTTTTCTGTTTGTTGTAATAATTCTTCTCTTGAAGGTGCTGTTTCTGCGGACATTGTCTGGTTAACCTCTAATGCAGGATTAGGCATATTACTCTTTAGGGACAATAAACTACTAGTATTACCTCGTATATCGGGGTCATTAGGATTAGTGCTTTCTTCAGCTAATTGTAAGAATAGTTTATTTTCTTCTGGAGGCCGCCACTGAACATCGATTCTAGCTTTTGGTTTTTGCCTCTTGTCTACCAAAGACTTTAATTTTATGACTGATGGAACAAGTATTTCTGATTGTTCTACTTTAGGAATATCTTGTTTTGGCTTAGTAGCTTCTCCTTTCCAACCTGAATTGAACACTTTTCCTAAAGTTTTGAGGAAACCTCCTATTACCCCTTTGTTTCCTGTTTTTGGATTATTATCCAGCTTTTCTTTATCTGGAGGAAGACTAGTAGAAATAACTTGCATTGGGTTAATAACTTTAATCAATTGTGTTCTGAGTCGTTTTGAACTTATTAACATCTTTAAATTTATTTTAGTATGTGAACGATAATACATATCACTAATTTATGGAACGATACCTAGATTAACTTTTCTTCATTTTTTGTTGGATTTTTAAACACTATTACTAATTATGGGAGCATCCCGATTTTAAAAATATGAAATAATTAATAAAGACACATAATCAAATATTTTTATGGACAAGGAAACTAAAGAAAAATTGGCTCACCACGCAAAAGAAATAGGCAAGTTATTAAAAGCTGAATCAAAGGGTTTAGACAAGAATTTGTATGAAGGCGAAAAATTTTTGAGGAATAAATTGATTGAACTCGTAAACCCTGAAATCGGAGAAATTTTTTTCAGCAAACAGGTAAAGAAGGAAGAGAAATAACAACAAGCTTGGGAGACATCAACATTGAAAAGCCCCTTCTAAAACCGTATGTTAGACAAAGTCCATTTTTCAGAGAAGTTTGTGAAGTTGTGTACAGTAATGATTCCTTTATGGATGCCGAAAAAGACATCGAATTGCTAACAGGAGTATTTGTTTCGAAAAGTGCTCTGCATCGGATGTTTGAAGACAAAGAAGTAGAAGAGATAAAAATAAAGGAACCAATAAAAGAGTTATCAACTGATGGGGGAAGTGTTTGCATAATTGGTGAAGAAGCTGAGTGGAAGCAGTACAAAGCCATCAGAATAAACGGCAAATATCACAATGCCTTTTATAAAGAGGACAAAGAATTAATCAAATATATAAACAAGCAGAAGAAAGCTGAATTTATGGTGTGTTTAGGAGATGGACATGGTAGTGTCTGGAATATAATTGATGGAATCACTGGTCAAAAGATAGAAGTGTTAGATTGGTATCATTTAACAGAAAATTTATACAAGCAAAAATTGAAAAAAGAAAAATTAGAAAATCTAAAGTCTATGTTATGGGAAGGAAGAATTGATGAGGTAATAGATGAATTTGAAGAAGGGAATAATTTTAGGAAGTATTTAGAAAAGCATTATTTCAGGATAGTGAATTATAAATATTGCCAGTACGAAGGAATAACTATTGGCTCTGGAGCGGTTGAGTCAAGCATCAAGCAATTCAATAATCGCCTAAATCTAACTGGTGCTCGCTGGAAAATAAAGGGAGTGAAATGTTAAAACTCAGGGCTAAATATCTAAATCGTTCTTTTTAAAATCGGGATGCTCCCCTAATTATTTCATGATTACGAATTTTATCAGTTTATGGGATCATGTTTTATATTTTTAGTGATTTTTTATTAATATCGATCTAATAAATTAAATGAAGCCCAAACAAGAAATTTGCATTGAAGCCATAAATTTAAAAACCCGAAAACTAAATGGTTATAAACTTTTGACGGTTTATTCTAAAGAATATGGTGTTTTAAAATTAACAGGTAGCAAACTTGGCGGGCGTAGTGAACCTTTTGTGCATAATCATTTTTATATTAGCTTTGGAAAAGAAGACATTCATAAAATTATTCAAACCGAATTTATTGGTTATTTCAGCAAATTAAATTTAAATCTTGAACGAATGGCGCATGCTTGGCAATATAGCGATTTTTTGGAAGCCTGCAGTGAAGCTCAAGATGAAAGAAGCCCTCAGATTTTTGATTTATTGTTTAATTCTTTAAGCTCTTTGCAAAAAACCGAAGACCAATTTGAGAATATTTCTTTGCAATTTTTATGGCAATTAAGCGTTTTACTTGGTTATAAGCCCAATTTAGGTTTATGCAATTTAGGCCAGCAATGCCATTTAAACCAAAAATTAAATCAAGAAAATTGGCCTAATGCTTTCTTTGATTTAGAAGCAGGTGGTGTTTTATGTTCAGCTTGCCCTGAAGAACCAATTACAGCCGAATCTATAAAAATATTGCCCAATGTTTATAAAGCCTTATTATTGCTAGAGAAAGGCCAAATCAGCGATAATGCCAAATTAAATCAATTTTTACTTGGGCTTCTGCAAAGATATTTACAAAAACACACCTGCCAAAAACTCAAATCATTAAAGGTTTTTTCCCAATTACTATAAATTATCTGTTTGATTCGATTGTCTCTGAAGACCAATTAATAATTTCTTCAAACTCGTTTTTGCAAGCCTAGCGTTTAATTTAGTTTAAGAATTGTTATAAGTTGAATCATGATTGGGGTGTAAGCTTAGAATTCTCAAATAATCAGCTTCTCTTAAAGCGGTTGCCCGAAACTTTTTATTTATTCTAAAACTGTAAATATTTTCTCGGTTTTTGCCTTTTTTTGAATAAATTAATTCCCATTTTAAGCCATTATCTTTGTAAAGCTCGTCCCAAGACATTTTAGAGATTTTCTTGAATGTATTCAAAAGACTAAACGCTTCTTCGGAAAACAAATCTTTCTGAAAAACAGGCGAATTCAAATCTAAAATTATGTTCATCAGCCAAGTTTGCTCTCTAGATCAGCTAAATTCGTTTCTTGAGGTTTATTGCTATTTGCCCAATCTAAAGCCTCATCCAGCTTTGCAGAATTCATTTGATTTTTAAATAGCCACGCTTGTTCGATTAAAACGCTTTCCATTTCCAAATTACACTGCCCCAAGTTAAACCAGCTCCAAAACCAGCCAAAGCCAAGGTGCATTCTTTGGGCAAAGTTTCGGCAAATTCATCCCAAGCCAAAGGAATGCTGGCCGCCGAAGTGTTACCATATTTTGAAATATTAGACAAACATTTTTCTTTTGGCCAATTTAATTTTTCGGCAATTGAATCTAAAATGCGCTGATTCGCTTGATGACAAATTAAATAATCTATTTCGTCAGTTGAAATCTTTGCGCTGTGGGCTACTTCGGCAATTAGATCTGGAATAGTTTTAATGGCAAAAGAATAAATTTTCTTACCATTCATAAAAACGGCCTCAAGGGGTTTTTCGATTTTACCCGCTTGATATTCACCACCGACACATTTTAGGCTTAAATCATCGCCGCCACTTCCATCTGAACGTAAATTAAAAGCTAATAATTGATTTTTCTCTGAATCGCTTCTTTCGATAAAAACTGCGCCAGCGGCATCGCCAAATAAAATCGAAGTAGATCTGTCTGTCCAATCTAAAAACCGTGAATGAATGTCTACGCCTACAATTAGCGCATTTTTATAAGTTCCGTTTTGCAAAAATTGAGCCGCATTTACTAAGCCAAAAACAAAACCAGAGCAAGCCGCACTTAAATCAAAAGCAACGGCATTTTTGGCTTTTAAGGCTTCTTGCAAGCGACAAGCGGTTGAAGGATATAAAAAATCTGGTGTCGAGGTTGCCACTATAATTAAATCTATTTTTTCGGGGGCAAAATTTCCTAAAGCTTTTTTGGCCGCTTCTAAAGACAAACTTAAGCCATTTTCTTGTTTACTTGGATCACAAACTCTTCTTTCTGAAATGCCAGTGCGGGTTTTTATCCACTCCGATGAGGTTTCTAGAAACTGCTCTAGGTCTTCATTGCAAACTATTTTACTAGGGCTGGCCGAGCCTAAACCCTTAATTTCAACTCCAAAATTCATTTAATTTAAAGAATATTTTTACGGTGAGAACTAATAATATTAGAAAATTTGTGATTTAATATGTAAAAGCAAAGATTGTTTATTTATATTTATTTCTCATGCCTGTCAAAATTATTTTAAAAGAAGATGTGGATTGTCTCGGCAAAGCTGGCGAATTGGCTAATGTAAAATCTGGTTATGCCCGCAATTATTTATTGCCTAAAGGTTTGGCCGTTGTAGCTAGTTTGCAAAATTTAATTTGGCTTAAAGAGCATCGTGCCAAGTTAGAGCAAGAAGCCAATGAAAAAAGAAAAGTTTATCAAGACCAAAAAGCCTTGCTTGAATCTTTGGGCGAAATTCAATTAAAGGCGGCCGTAGGTCCAACCGGTCAGCTTTTTGGAAGAATTACCACGCAAATTTTATCCGAAGAAATCAATAAACTTTCAGACGGCAAATTGGTTTTGGCACATAAAAATATTTCTATTCAAGGCCGCCCACACGGAATTGATGAGCTTGGAAATTATACCGCCATTATTGCCTTTGGCTCTGGAATTAAAGGTCAAGCTAATCTTATGATCGTTGAAGGCTAAATAAATACGATATTTATTTTCTTGATTGAAATTTATGAAACTAAAACTTTTGTTTTTTATAGTTTTTTTTGCAATAACTAGCTCCTGCAAACTTTCAGCTGGCCCTTATAGTGATGATTTAGCTAAGTGCTTTGTAAATTCAAGCACAAAGGAAGACAGAGTGGCCTTGGTTAGATGGATATTTGTCGCCGCCTCAAGACACAGTGCCGTAAAAGACATTTCTTCGGTTTCAGAGGAAAAACTTGAGCAGTCAAATAAAGATATGGCCGATTTATTCATGAAATTACTCACAAACTCATGCCGGGAATCAGCTCAAAAAGCCTCTCAGTTTGAAGGAGAAGAAGCCTTTGCCTCTAGCTTTGAACTATTGGGGCAAGTGGCCGCTCGAGAAATTTGGGGAAGCCCAGAAGTTTCTTCTAATATGATTACTTTCATTAAATATCTTAAACCCGAAGATCTTAAGTTTCTTAAAAAGTAAAAAATGATGTGATTGATTTTTTGGTGATTGGTGGCGGTGCGGCGGGCTTAATGGCCGCAATTAGAGCGGCAGAGCGTGGCAAAAAAGTTATTCTTCTCGAAAAAGGAGCTAAACTTGGCCGCAAAATTCTTATCTCTGGCGGCGGTCGCTGTAATATTACCAATCATAAAAATCTTAATTTGCGTCAGTTTTTAGCTAATTACCCACGGGGACAAAAGTTTTTGTGGAGTGCTTTTAGCCGTTTTGGGCCGCAAGACTTGATGAATTGGTTTGAATGCCATGGATTAAAACTTAAAACCGAAGATGATGGGCGTGTTTTCCCAGCAAGTAATAAGTCTATTGATGTTTTAGAAACTTTATTAAAAACCGCCAAACAATTTAAAGTCGAAATTAGAACAAATACCGAAGTTATTGATTTGTCTTTTGACCCTTTAGGAGTGCTTTTAGAAAATAATAATTTAATTACGGCTTCTAATTTGCTGATTGCTTGCGGTGGTATGACTTATCAAAGTACTGGTTCAACTGGCACGGCTTATAAATGGGCAATTAAAGCTGGCCACAAAGTAAGCGAGCCTAAACCTTCTTTAACTGGCTATTTAAGCACTGATCCTTGGATTAAAAATTTGGCGGGCTTGAGTTTAAAAGACATTGAATTAAAGCTTTTTTCTGAACAGGTTTTAATTGCTCAAGAAAAGGGGGCTTTGCTTTTTACACACTGGGGAATTACTGGGCCTGGTGTTTTTAAAATAAGTAGTTTGGCCGCAAATAAACCACAAAAAGAGCTTTATCTTAAAATTAATTTATTTGCCGAAGAAAAAACAGATCAATTAAAAACCAAACTCAAAAATTATTGGCAAGCTCACTCAAAGCGCAAAGTAATTAATTGTTTAGATGAATTTGTGAGTGAGCGTCTAGCTAATTATATTATTGAGAGCGTCTTTAGCAATTTACAAAAAACGGTCAGCGAAATAAATAATAAAGAATTTGGTTTATTAATCAGTTATCTAAGCGAATTAAAAATAAATATAAATGGAAAACGCCCGTCTGGTGAAGAAATTGTAACAGCTGGCGGAGTTTGCTTAAATGAAATTGAGCCGCAAACCATGGCTTCTAAACTGGTTAAAGGCCTTTATTTTGCAGGAGAAGTGCTTGATGTAGATGGTTTTACGGGTGGTTATAATTTACAAGCCGCTTGGAGTACTGGTTGGTTGGCGGGAAACAGCATAATTTAGTTTTAAAATCAAGAATTAATCTGTAAATTTATTTAAAAGTCTTCCCAATTGCATTATCAAAATGGTATTATTACGGCCTAATTTCTATTTATCGAAAGTTTAAAATGGCGAAATATAAAGCTAAAACAAATAAGGCCTGCGAAAAGCGTTTTAAAAAGACAGCTTCTGGTAAGTTTTTAGTTAAACAAGCTGGAGTAAAGCACTTAAATGCCAAAATGCGTAGCAAAACTAAACGCAGACTTGGTGGACACACAGTTGTCAATGATGCTTATACCAAACGCTTAGCAGACTTACTTCCACACGCATAAACTCAAAAGGACTTATAAAAATGGCAAGAGTAAAAAGAGGCAATGTTGCGCGCCAAAGACGCAAAAAATTATTAAAAGCGGTTAAAGGCTTTAGAGGAGCGCAAAGCAGATTATTCACCGTTGCAGATCGGGCATTTGTAAAAGCTGGAAAATATGCTTATAATGACCGACGCAAGAAAAAAGGTGATTTTAGAAGTTTATGGATTATCCGTATTAATGCGGCTGTCCGTGAACAAGGAATTAGATATAGCACCTTTATCAATTTGCTCAAGAAAAAGGAAATTGACCTTGATCGTAAGCAATTAGCCGATATGGCCATGAATCATCCTGAAGCTTTTAAAGCCTTAGTAGACTCAGTTAAGGCTTAAATCGCCGCATGAAAACATTCATAAAAAGCTTTGACCGTAAATTCTGGTTTGCAAACTGCATGGAATTTATGGAGAGGTGGGCTTATTATGGTGTAAGAGTTGTTCTTTCGGTTTATATTGTTAAGGCCGCTTCTGAAGGTGGTCTTGAGTTCAATCATATTCAAAAAGGTCAAATTTATTCGGCTTGGGCTATTATTCAGTCTACTTTGCCAATTTTAACTGGTGGCTATGCTGACAAATATGGTTATCGTAAAGTAATTTCACTGGCCATTGTTTTAAAAATAATTGGTTATATGCTCATGGCAAGCCAACATTCATTTTTAGGCTTTTTAAGTGGCTGTCTTCTTTTGGCCAGTGGAACTGCTATTTTCAAGCCAGCGGTTCAAGGCATTCTTGCAAGTAGCCTCAATTCAAAGAATTCATCAATGGGTTGGGGTATTTTTTATTGGCTTATAAATTGGGGCGGTTTTTTGGGTTCTTGGTTAGCTGGCTATTTTAGGATGATTAGCTGGCCAACCGTTTTTTATGCTAATGCTTTAATTGTAAGTTTTAATTTTGTTTTTTTGGCTTTAAGTCCACCAGCCAAGCCTCCAAGTGCTAAAAGCCCCGAAGAAACTTTATCTTTTTGGCAATTACCCTTGGTAACGGTTAAAGAAATGTTTGAGCCAAAGCTTATTTTGTTTTTGGTTATATATTCTGGATATTGGGCGACTTATAATCAGCTGTTTGATACTTTGCCTAATTTTTTGGATGATTGGGTTAATTCTTCTAAAGCGGTTTCACAAGTAGGCGCTTTATTCGGTAAAAACTGGAGCGGCTCAATTCCGCATGAATGGATACTCAGTATAAATACTATGACTTTTATTATTTTAATGTTGCCTTTGTCATGGTTGGTTCGAAACTTACACCCGATTTATTCAATTGTAGGCGGAATTTTGCTTACTATAATTGGCATGGGCATTTTTGGCTCAAGCATGTCGGCTTGGTTTTGTATAGTTGGCATAATTGTGCTTTCAATCGGTGAAATGGGCGCAGGACCACGAATGCGGGAATATTTAGGTTTAATTGCTCCCAAAGGCAAAGAAGGCCGTTATATGGGCTATGCAAACCTACCTGAAGCCATTGGTTGGGGTTTGGGAAGCTTATTGGCTGGTTATTTATATGAAAATTATTCCGATAAACATTCTTTGGCCAAACAATATTTAATTCAAAAACTACATTGGTCAGCTGAAGCTGTGAGCCATTTGCCAAAAGAAAATATTTTACCAGTTTTAGCTCATCAACTTAATTTAAGTCAATTGCAACTTACAGAGATGCTTTGGCAAAATAATAATCCACAAAATTTTTGGTATTGGTTTATGTTTATTGCTTTAATTTCGGCTATTGGTCTTACTATTCATCATTTTATTTTTAAAGTTGATATAAACAAATCAGCCGAAGACAACTAATAAAACCTAAATACAAAATAGTTTGCTAAATCAACTAAAGAACTGTTTTAGTTTATTTTGACTTTGTTTTGATAATTAGCCATTTAAAATGCATAATTTGAGGAATAAGTAATTAAATACCTAAAATTTTTTAATAAGAAAATGCAAATTCCTAGTCAATTGAAAATTAAACAAAAAGTCGAATTACTCGAAATGTTAATTGATTTTGAAGCCAGTAATAAATATGAAATTGATTATCCAGATGGCCAACAATTTTTATTTGCCTTTGAAAAAAGTGCTTTTTGGTGGAAATTTATTTTAACCCGCCAAAGAGCTTGCGAAATTTTCATGGTCGATCAAAACAAAAAAGAGCAATTTAGGCTTAAACGCAATTTTTATTTTTTCTTTTCTTCATATGAACTTTATGCTGGTGATGAGCTGATTGGTAAAATCAAAAGGAATTTTGGAATTTTGCACACCAAATATACAATTTCGGATGCCGAAGGCAATGCTTTAGCCACACTAGAAGGACCGATTTGGAGACCGTGGACTTTTAATATTAAAGGTTTAGACGGGCAAAAAATTGGCTTAATTGGCAAAAAACTTAGTGGCCTCAAAGAATTATTCACCGATTCGGATAATTTTAGTTTTGACATTGACGATTCAGTACAAGACGAGAATTTGCGTGCTTTGGTTTTGGCCGCCACTTTTGCGGTTGATTATGATAATTTTGAGCGTTCTGGTTCAACCGATATGAGTTAGTTTAGTGAAATAAAATGTTTAAACCAATTGTAATCACCGATTTAAAGCCAAGTGGCCATTATCCAGTCAAAACCGAAATAGACCGCCCTCTGCGGATTGAAGCGGCTATTTTTAAAGATGGCCATGAATTGCTTTCGGCGGTGGTTAGCTTTGGCAAAATTGGTGAAAATAAAGTTAAACAAATTCCTCTGAAATTATTTAAACCTTGGGAAGACGTTTGGGAAGCCTATTTACCTTTGAATGAACTTGGTAAATATTATTTTAGGATTGAGGCTTGGGTTAATGTTTATGGCTCATGGTTAGCCGATTTGCAAAAAAGAATTGAAGCCAATTTCATCCGAAAAAGTGATTTGCTGGAAGGAAAAGCCTTAGTACAAAAAGCAAGCCTAAATAATGCGCAAATTCAAGAGTTTTGGCAAATATTGCAAAATAATGAACAAGAGGCCGAATTAATTAGAATATTTTTGAATGCCGACCTTAAAAGCTTAATGGAAACTCACCAAGAGAGGCATTTGCTTGCAATTCATAAAGCCACAGCAGAAATTTGGGTTGAACCAATTAAAGCCCGTTTTTCTGCTTGGTATGAAATGTTTCCTCGGTCGGCTAGCAATTCAGAGACGGTTTCGGGCACTTTTAAAGACTGTATCAAAAGACTAGATTATATAAAAGATTTGGGTTTTGACACAATTTATTTTCCGCCGATACACCCAATTGGCCTAATAAACCGCAAAGGCAAAAATAATCAACTAGAAGCACAACCCGATGATGTCGGTTGTCCATGGGCTATTCAAGACCACAAAGCTGTTCATCCAGATTTAGGCACACTAGACGATTTTAAAAACTTGGTTCAAAAAGCGCAAGAAAGAGGTTTGGAAATTGCTTTAGATTTTGCGATTCAATGCGCTCCAGATCATCCTTATTTAAGCGACAACCCCCATTGGTTTTATATTAGGCCAGATGGCAGTATTAAATATGCCGAAAATCCACCCAAAGAATATCAGGATATTTACCCACTTAATTTTTGGTGCACGGCTCACGATGAGCTTTGGCAAGAATTAAAAAGTATTATTGAATTTTGGCTTGAGCAAGGCATTAGCACTTTTAGGGTTGATAATCCGCATACCAAGCCTTTTGCATTTTGGGAATGGTTAATTAAAGACATTAAAAACCAGCACCCAGAGGCAATCTTTTTGGCTGAGGCTTTTACGGCTAAACACAAAATGGATGAACTGGCTCGCTGTGGGTTTACGCAGTCTTATACTTATTTTACGTGGCGTAATTCACCCGCCGAAATTAAAGACTATATGAGCCAAATCACCGAAGAAAACCTGAGCTATTTTTTTAGAGGTAATTTATTTACAAATACGCCAGACATTTTGAATGAATATTTGCAAAAAGGTGGCCGCAAGGCTTTTATTATTCGGGCGGTTTTGGCGGGAACTTTATCATCGCTTTATGGCATTTATAGCGGTTTTGAGCTTTGCGAAAATATGCCTGTAGAACATGGCTCTGAGGAATATTTAGATTCTGAAAAATATCAGCTTAAGGCTCGCAATTGGGACAACACCGAAAATATTAAAACCGAAATTAGGGTTATTAATGCAATTAGACGAGAAAATGAGGCTTTGCATTTATATAATAATTTAAAATTTCAAGAATCAAATAATTCTAAAATAATTGCTTATTCAAAAAGCTCATTCAATGGGCAAAACAATATTTTAGTTGTCGTTAATACTAACCCTTTTGCCGCAGAAGAAGCTAGCATAAAGGTCGATTGGCAAAATTTAAATTTACCTTACAATTCTCAATATAGGCTTTTAGACTTGCTTAGCGGTAATATTTATATTTGGCACGATGCTTGGAATTATGTAAAACTAGAAACTGCGCATATTTTCAAATTAATTTAAAACAACCTTAATCTAAAGATTTGTTTAAAAAGCCTTACTGCTGAAAAACTGAAAAGCGAAAAAAATAAATATAAAATGAAAAATATTTAATTAATTTTAGCTTTTCTTAATAATTGCTCAAGAAAACCTTAAACTAAAAATTCTAAGCTTATCCTATAGAGTAAGAGAGGAGCAATTTATGAACGCAATTAATAATAATTTTAAAGCCACAGGAGCTACAGGAGCTAAAGAAACACAAAAATTACAACCACTCGCCCAAAAGTTAGTAGAAGCCGCAGGAGGAGTTCCAAACGCAGTAGCAGAAGTAGCGAAAGTACCATTCCAACAACAAAAAGGTGTAGGTGAGAACTTAAATCGTGTGGCCTGAAAAACAATTAACTGCTTTTTTACAGTAATTCCAAAAACAGACTAGCCTCAAGAATTAAAAACATCACGCCTTCGGAGCGGAAATTCAAATGTTTTATTCTTGGGGTTTCTTTGATGTTCAAATTCGAAACACTCTCCCATTCAATATAGCTTTTGCAAAAATTATTAAGATCAAGTATTCTGATTGAATTCAGGCTTCTAACCACATTTATAAAAATGAAAAAACTTCTCTCTTTTGTTTTAATTTCTCTTTGTGCTTTTTGCTTTACGGCTTGTAATAAGCAAAGCCAAAATTCAACCAGCGATTCTCAACAATTAATGAAAGAACTTTTGGCACCAAGACCCAAACTTGACCTAAATAAAGATTACACCAGCGATTTAAGCGGACAATGGACTTGGACGGCCAAAAGAGTAAAAGACCAAAAAGAAATCGGCAAAGGTCAATTTATTTTCTTGCAAAAAGGCCGCAAAATTATCGGCATAAATCAAATTCAAACGGGAATGGAATCTGTTCTACCCAAAGGCGTTACAGTCAAAAATACGGCCAATACTTATCTTAAAGGCACTCGCCAAGAAAAAAGCCCAAGAATTCAATTTAATATTAATGGCAATGGCCTAAATATCGACAATAATGCTCAGCTTTCAAATAAAGGGCAAAGTTTTAGTGGTCGTGGTTTTTCTATTTTATCTGGTAATGGTGGTTTCCAAGATGGTAAATTTGCCGAGGTTGAATATATCTGGGAAGCCACCCGCACTACTGGCTAAATTTTATTTCTTTTATAGGCCGTTTCCGCTATTCTCAGAGCGTTTAAAGCGGCTCCAATTAATAAATTATCAGCCACGATCCACAAATTTAAACAATTAGGCGCACTTTCATCTAGCCTCACCCGACCAACGTGAACTGGAATAGTATTAGCCGCATCTAAAGGCATTGGATAAGTTTCTGGCTCGCTCCAAAGCTGAACGCCTGGATGATTTTGCAAAACCTCAAGAACTTGCTCAAGTTTAAAACTATTCAAAAGTTGCACATTCACCGATTCAGAGTGGCCAAGCAAAACTGGAACCCGAACAGCAGTACAGGTAATTTTTAATTCTGGTAAACGAAGCATTTTACGGGTTTCAACAATTACTTTCCATTCTTCTTTGGTATCGCCGTTTTCCATAAATTTGCTGATTTTAGGAATAACATTAAAAGCAAATTGGTCTTTGGCTAAACGCTCTGGAGTTCCTTTTAAAGAAAGTTCATTATCTTGGACAATAATTTTACTTTGTTCAATTAATTCATCCATTGCGGCTTTTCCAGCTCCGCTCACCGACTGATAAGTGTTTACAATAACTCTCTGCAAGCCAAAAGCTTTATTTAAGGCCGCCAAAGGCAAAACCAATTGAGCGGTTGAACAGTTTGGGCCTGCAATAATGCCTTCATGCCAATCAATATCTTCATCATTTACGCCAATGGTTACCAAAGGCACTTTAGAATCCATGCGGTAATAACTATCGGTGTCAATGACCA
The DNA here is from genome assembly GCA_947494115.1 of Candidatus Caenarcanales bacterium. GTDB lineage: Bacteria > Cyanobacteriota > Vampirovibrionia > Caenarcaniphilales > Caenarcanaceae > CANLTT01. The sequence goes on along the minus strand of CANLTT010000007.1, from coordinate 6,945 downwards.
ATTTAATGCCTTTTTTTAAAGCCAAGGGCACCAATTTTTCGCTGACTTCGCCATTAGCACAAGAAATTAATAAATTTAAACCTTCCAAGTTTTCGGGTTGGCTGTCTTTAACGGTTAATTCGTGGCCTTTAAATTTTATTTTGCGTCCCTCCGATTTGGCCGTTCCGAATAAAGTTGGCGGCTCAGCCAAAGGAAAATCTGGCCAATTTTCTAAAAGTTTTAATAATTCAGTTCCAACTTTGCCAGTTGCACCTAAAATTCCAAGTTTAATTGCTGACATATAAATTAAATTTTCAGTGTAAAAATATTAGCAATTAAAGCTTTTGTAATTGACCGCTTATTATAAAAACATTTTTTTGGTTTTCTTTATAATTGATTTTGTTTTAATTAAAAAATGCGCAATATTTGGCTTATCAGACATGCTCAATCTTTGGCAAATCAAGAGCAAATTATTCAAGGACAAGGCGTTTTAGACACCGAACTCACCCCATTAGGCCTACAACAAGCTTTGGCTACGGCTAATTATTTTTATGAACAAAATTGGCCTATTGAAACTATTTATGCCAGCGATTTAAAAAGAGCTAAACAAACGGCTCAAGCGATTGCTGATAAATTTAATTTAAAGGTTCAGACCGATACAGACTTAAGAGAAGCCCATTTTGGAAGGTGGGAAGGCTGTTATTTTGCCAATTTAGCCAGCGAAGACAGCGAAAATTATCATAAATGGTTGCAAGACAAAACTTGGAGGCCAGCTTTTTGTGAAAGTTTTACGGCTTTGCAGACCAGAGCAAATTTGGTTTTAAATAAAATATTAGCCAAAACCAGCCAAAATATAATTATTGTTTCTCATGGTGGTTTAATAGCCGCTTTGCTTGCAAGTTTAAGCGATAAATTTGGCAAACATCCTTCAAGTCATAATTGCGGAGTAAGCCATTTAAAAATTACAGAAAACAAAATTGAAGTTGTGAAGGTTGATTTTTTAATACCTCAAATGCCCACCTTGCCCGAAAATAGCCAGTTAGGGAGTATAAAATAAAACTAACAAAACGATTTATCACACCAAATTTTGTAAGTATTTTCCATAATCAGTATTTTTAAAAAGCTTAGCCCTCTCTAGAACCTGTTCCGCATTTATATAATTTAAGCTATATGCAATTTCTTCTAAACAAGCCACTTGCAAACCTTGTCTTTCTTGAATAGTTTGTATAAAATTGCCCGCTTGTAATAAAGATTCGGGTGTTCCAGTATCAAGCCAAGCTATGCCTCGACCCAAAATTTCAACTTTCAGCTGTTTTTTTTCTAGATAAACTTTATTTATATCGGTTATTTCAAGTTCGCCACGAGCCGAAGGTTTAATTGAACTAGCAATTTCGGTAATTTGTTTATCATAAAAATAAAGCCCAACCACGGCATAATTTGACTTTGATTTAAGAGGTTTTTCTTCGATTGAAAGGGCGTTTCCGTTTTTATCAAAATCAATTACGCCATAACGTTCGGGGTCTTTTACCCAATAACCAAAAACGGTAGCTCCATTATTTTGCTCAGAAGACTTGCTCAATAGCTCAGGTAGGCCATGGCCATGAAAAATATTATCGCCCAAAATCAAACTTGCGCCTTCGCCATTTAAAAAGTTTTTGCCAATAATAAAAGCTTGAGCCAAACCTTCGGGGCGAGGCTGTTGGGCATAATTAATATTTAAACCAAATTGGCTACCATCACCAAGTAAACGCTCATAATAAGGCAAATCTAAAGGAGTTGAAATTAATAAAATATCTCGAATGCCAGAAAGCATCAACGTAGAAATCGGATAATAAATCATGGGTTTATCGTAAACTGGCAATAATTGCTTACTTACAACCTTAGTTAAAGGATAAAGCCTGCTACCACTACCGCCCGATAAAATAATGCCTTTCATCTCTAAAGTACCTTTCTGTCTAATTTAATTAGAATAACTTAAAACTGGTTTTCTTTGAGTTGTCTTAAAATTAAAACCTAATCTAGGTCATACTCAAGACAATAACTTTGAATTTGGCTCAAAAAAGCCTCCGAAAATTCTTTAAGTTTTTTTTCGCCAACACCCGGTATATTCAAAAATTGTCTTTGGGTTTTAGGTCTAGATACAGCCATAGCCTTCAAAGCCAAATCTGAGAAAATAATATAAGGCGGAACCATTGCTTTATCAGCCAATTGTTTACGTAATTTACGCAATCTCTGAAATAAGCCTTCAGAAAATTCATCTAGGCCGCCGCTAATTTTGTTTTCTTCAGGGGCTTTTGGTTTAAATAAAATCACTCTTTCGGGAATGCAAAATTCTTGCTGGCCTTTGAGAATTTGGGCGCTGAGAGGATTAAGCTTTAAGACGGCATAAATATCTTCGGTTTCTTGCAAAGCATTAGCCTGAATTAAAGAGCGACCCAGCCATTTCCAAAAATCCGCATCTTTATCTTTTCCTATTCCAAAAGTCGAAAGCTCAAAGTGTTTATATTTTTTTACCTTGTCTGTGCGTTCTCCGAGCAAAATATTAACAATATGTGTCAAGCCAAAACTTATGCTAAGCCGTGCGACACAAGATAAAAACTTTTGTGCATTTAAGGTCTGATTTGTAAGCGGTCTTGGATTGAGGCAATTATCGCAGTGTCCACATTTATCGGTTTGCTCGCCAAAATAACTTAATATGTTTTGAGTCCGACACAGAGGCGTTTCAGCATAACTAATAACTTGGGCAAGTTGTTTTTTGGCAATTTGTATTTCTTGTGTGTCTGTCTTTTGTCCGATTAAATGCTCGATTTTGGCTTTATCACCATAATTAAAAAATAAAATACATTTGGCTTTTTCACCATCCCGCCCAGCTCTTCCTGATTCTTGATAATAACCCTCAAGATTTTTGGGCAAATCATAATGCACAACCAAACGCACATCTGGCTTATTAATGCCCATTCCGAAAGCAATTGTGGCCACCATGACTTGGGCATTATCTTTGATAAATTGTTCTTGATTATATTCTCTAATTTTGCCGTCTAGGCCAGCATGATAAGGCAGAGATTTTATGCCATAACTATTTAATTTAGCACTTACGCTTTCTACTGACTTGCGGCTTTGACAATAAATAATGCTTGAACTTTCGGTATCTTCCTCAATTAGAGCCAAAACTTCACTAAAGCAATTTTTGGTTTTTTGCCGTACTTCATAAAATAAATTATGGCGATGAAAACTATGTATATGAACTTTAGGCTTTTGAACGTGCAATTGATTGATAATATCTTGGCGTACTCGATGGGTAGCCGTAGCTGTAAGAGCAACACAGTTTATATGCGGAAAAATCTCTCGGATTTGCTTCATTTGGCGATATTCTGGCCTAAAGTCATGTCCCCATTCTGAAATGCAATGCGCTTCGTCAATTACAAAAAAACTAATTCTAATTTCTTCATCAATTCTTTTTAAAAAGCCTAAAAACCCTTCAGAGAGCAGTTTTTCAGGAGAAACATATAAAAGTTTAATTTCACCTTTTAAAATTTGTTTTTCTCTTTCTCTCAATTGATCAACGCTTAAAGAACTATTTAAATAAGTGGCTTTGATGCCATTTTCAAGCAAAGCATCCACTTGGTCTTTCATAAGCGCAATTAAAGGCGAAATTACCAAAGCCATTCCCGATTTAAGCAAGGCTGGCAATTGATAACACAATGATTTTCCGCCGCCCGTCGGCATTAAAACAAAAGTATGTTCGCCTTTTAAAACATCTTCGATAACCTCTTTTTGGCCAGCTCTAAAGCTTGTAAAACCAAAATGGTTCTTTAGTTTTTCTTCAAGTTGCTGAGTAGAAGCGATAGAAGACATAAATATATTTTTTAAATTTATAAATAACTAAAATATACCTTGTTTGCGCTTTTCATTAGGCAAATAGTATAAGATTGTTAAATAATTATATACTGTTTTTCTTTTGTTTTATTTTCAAATTAATCACAAAAAATGCTTGATTAAGGCTGTAAATGATTAAGCCTGTAAATAAGTTTTTATGCTGTTTGATTTGGGGCTTCAATTTATTATGAATAATATTATTAAACCGCTTGAATACACTGGCTCTTTTTTAAGGGTTCTTGACCAAACGCTTTTACCAGAACAAGAAATTTATTATGAATATAGCTCTTATCAAGAAGTAATTTTAGCTATTCAAAAAATGATTATAAGAGGTGCGCCAGCAATTGGTTTGGCAGGAGCTTGGGCTTGTTGTTTGGCTGGTCAAAAAATAAAAAATAAAACCGAATTGTTGAAAGCCTTTGAAGAAATTGCTCAAGCTCGACCCACAGCGGTTAATTTAGCTAAAGCCGTAAATCGTTTAAAAAACACTTGTTTGTCTTTGCCAGATTTAGAGCTAGAAGCCAATAAAATGTTTGAAGAAGATTTTCAGATGTGCCAACAAATGGCTTCATATGGGCTTACTGTTTTGCCAAATAAAAGTGAATATAAATTTTTAACACATTGTAATACTGGCTCTCTGGCTACGGCTGGCATTGGGACGGCTTTAGGCATTTTTAAATTATTGGCTTTGCAATCTAAAAAGCGGCTTATGGTTTATGCTTGCGAAACTCGCCCTTATTTGCAAGGTGCACGTTTAACCGCTTGGGAATTGCATAAATTAAATATTCCCGTTACTCTTCTTCCCGATTCAGCGGCCGCACATTTGCTAAAAACCGAAAAAATAGATGCCGTTTTTGTGGGAGCTGACCGTATAGTAGCCAATGGAGACACCGCCAACAAAATTGGAACCTATAGTTTGGCTTTGGCGGCTCTTGTGCATAAAACACCTTTTTATATTGTGGCTCCCAGCACAAGCATTGATTTAAGTTTGGCTAGCGGTGAGGAAATTGAAATTGAAGAAAGACCTAAAGAAGAATTAATTTATTTTCAAGGCAAGCAAATTGCACCGAGCCAAATTAACTGTTTTAATCCCGCTTTTGACATAACCCCGCATAATTTAATTACGGCTTTTATCACCGAAAAAGGCATTTGTTCGCCTGAAAAACTCAAAAATTTATTTCAAAACTATGTCTAAGCTTGTCTATTGCGATAATGCGGCCACCACCAAAACCCGCCCCGAAGTTATTGAAGCCATGCTTGAGGTTTTACAAAATGATTTTGGGAATGCCTCAAGTTTGCACAAATACGGGCGCAAGGCCAAAAAACTTTTAAACTCGGCTCGAGAAGTATGCGCTAAGTTTTTAAATTGCCAAAATAGCGAAATAATTTTTACAAGTGGCGGCACTGAATCAAATAATATGGCCATTTTGGGGGCTTTAGAATTTGCCCAAAAACATAAGACAAATAAAAATCATTTTATAAGCACTAATATTGAGCATTCATCTGTTTATAAGCCTTTAAAGCATTTAGAAAATTTGAATTATCCTGTAACATGGCTTAAAGTGAATGAAAACGGTTTTATTAATTTGCAAAAACTCGAAGAGAGCCTAAAGCCAAATACTTTAATGGTTTCAATTATACATGCCAATAACGAAATAGGCTCAATTCAAGACCTTGAAGCAATTGGCGCTTTATGTAAAAAACACAATATTTTATTTCATACAGATGCGGTGCAGTCGGCGGGCAAAATAGTTTTAGATGTCGAAAAATATAAAATCGATTTGCTTTCGGTGAGCGGGCATAAATTTTATGGGCCTAAAGGAATTGGTTTTTTGTTTAAGCGCATTGATAGCCCCGTTTTACCTATTTTGTTTGGCGGCTCACAAGAACAAGGTTTTAAGCCTGGTACCGAAAATTTGGCAAGTATTATGGGTTTGGCCAAAGCCCTAGAATGCCGAATAAACGAAATGCCAGCCGAAAAAATATTTGTGCAAAAGCTTCAAAAACAACTTATAGACAAACTTTTACAAATTCCTCAAACTATTTTAAATGGCTCTAAAGACCTTGAAAAGCGCATTGCCGGAAATATCAATATTTCTTTTGAGGATTTAAAAAGTGATGCCTTGATTTTGCATTTAGACCTTAAAAATATTTGTGCTAGCTCTGGTTCAGCTTGTTCGGAAGGAAACATTGAACCCTCTCGAATAATTACGGCTTTGTATCCAAATCAACAACATTTAGCCTATAATTCAGTGCGCTTTTCTTTGGGAGCCAATAATGATGAAAGCGATATTTTGTATATTGCCGAAACACTTTCCCAAATTGCCCATAAATTACGCAAAACTTAGCTTTCTCAAAAACTAAAAACCAAAAGCCTCAAAATTTAAACACAAAATTAAAAATGTTTAATAAAATTCCAAGTTTACATAATCAAATTTTAAATAATCTCCCTTAATTTAGCAGTATAAACCCGAGTAGTAGTGGGGAATTTAGATTATGTCTTTTTTAGGAGCAATAATAGCACCTTTGGCAATCTCAGCAATATCTTCTTTAGTTGGCAAAATTGGAGGCGGTGGAAATAGAGCTGGTGGTGGCAGTAGTGGTAGCCAAGTAGCAAACCATCAATGTAATCAAACTGACAGATGTGAGTTTAGCCATCAAAATAATCAAAACCATCAAAATAATAATGGCTCAAGTCAAATTACAGCTCAAATTGGTGGTGTGCAAATAACAGGCAATTCTGGTTCTGTAGCGAAAATATTAAGTAGTTTGGGTTTGGGTTCAAATACAAGTTCAAATGTGGCTTATAATAGCCCTCAAAACCAATACCAATACCAATACCAATACACAAATACAAATCATAATCGGTCAAATCGTTCAACACCAAATGCGGCTACTTATCCAATGCCAAATCCATTAAGCCCAAATCAAGAAATTAAACTTACAATTTCACAGAACAATAATTCTATAGCAAACCCAGACTAAAAGGATCTATGTATAATTTTAAAAAAGTGTTCAAAATAACCTGACGGATCTAAATTAATAAGCTGCTTAAAAGCCTGATCAATAGCTTCTACCGTAGAATCTACT
>CANLTT010000006.1 GCA_947494115.1 Candidatus Caenarcanales bacterium | reverse complement strand
CAGTTACCATAAGAGAAAGGGTATACAGAGGGCGGTTGAAGAGGTGGGGTGCAAGTTGCTCTTTTTGCCAGCATATTCACCAGATTTCAACCCGATTGAGCAGTTATGGTCTCAGCTAAAGCGTCTTGTGAAGAAGTCAATGAGACAAGTTCAGAAATCAGTAAATGCGGCTATAGATTGGGCTTTTCTTGAAATTATAGATTCGGATTTTTCCTCCTATTTTCGCCATTTTCAAAAAACAATTTCAGCTTCTATTTAAACGGGGAGTGCTATACCATTTCTCAAATGAATAACCTGACCCCCGACTCTTCAATAAAAGTTAAAGATCTAAAAGTTGGCGAAGATAAAATTAGCTTAGAGCTGACTGCCGCAAACAAAGCCGATTTACAAAAACAAGGTTTGATTGACGCTAATGGACAAATAAATTGGAGTAAATTCCCAGAGCCTTTAGTTATGGTTGCAGATGATTTTAAAAATAAAAGAAGCGAAACAACTTATACTTATCAAATTGGACAAACTCGTATTTCAATAGTTGCAGATAAACGTTTTACTCCTCAAGAAGTTTTTACTTTAGGTAATGAGCCAGTACCAACAGAAAGACCAATACCAACAGAAAGACCAATACCAACAGAAAGACCAGTACCGACAGAAGGACCAATACCAACAAGGGGACCAATACCAAACCCTACAATAACGCTAAGCCCAATTGAAACACCAATTCCAAATCCTACAATAACTCCGGGGGCACTTTAGAGCTTAATAATATTCTCAATTATTGAGGTTGGTTTACTTTTAGAGAGCCTCTAATACTAGTGGTTTTTACTGTTAAACTCGGCTAACCGCTCCAGAGAAGTCTTTTTTGATAAGTTTTTTTATTTGCAAAGTTAGTAAAACCGAATTTACCTTGGCAATTGGTAATTGAGATTTTTCGGTAATTTCGTCAATGCCGATAAATTCATCTTGAAGTAATTGTTCATAAATTATTTTTTCTTCGGGTTTTAGCTCTGGAAGAATAGATTTTGGTTTTGATTTGATGGTTGTTTTTTCGGGTTGCCATTGAGGAAGGCTTAGATTGACTTGAATTGGTGTAAAAATATTTAATTCTTCTAAAATATCTTCAGCGCAAGTAATTAATTTGGCTTTACCTTTGCGAATCCAATGATGAACTCCTTGATTATTCCCAGCTATTCCAGTTAAACCAAAAACTGGCTTATTTAATTCTAAGGCTCTGTTAGCGGTTATTAAAGCACCACTTTTGTCTGCCGCTTCCGAAACCAAAACGGCTTGGCTTAAAGCGGCCACCAAACGGTTTCTGGCAGGAAAATAACCTTTTTCGGGCAAAGTTTGCGGCGGATATTCACTTAAAATAAAGCCAGTTTCTTCAATTTGACGGTAAATTGCCTTGGTACTTGAAGGCACAATCTGCTCAGGGCCATTTGCCAAAACCGCCACTGTGCGCCCTCCGGGCATTTTCAAGGCTCCTTTATGCGCGGCTGAATCAATGCCTAGAGCCAAACCACTTATAATTGTAAAACCAGCCGAGGCCAAGCTTGCGCTAATAATTTCTGTTTGCTCAAGGGCATAATTGCTGGCATGGCGCGTTCCAACCACGGCTAAAGCTTTATCAAACCAATTTAAATTTAATTTTCCTTTAGTATAAATAATTAAAGGCGGTTGGACCAGAGCTTTTAGTTGCACTGGATATTCTGGCTCAAGTTGCGTAACCGCTTGCACATTGTATTTTTCTAAATTGGCTAAAGGCTTTTCTAGGCTGATTGTTTGCCGAACTTGCAAGAATTTGTCGATAACGGCTGATGGCAAGCTTTTAATGGCCTGCAAATCTAGTTTATCCGCTTGCCAAGCCTTTTCTAAAGAGCCAAAATGTTCAAATAAACTCCAAATGCGCTTATATCCCAAACCAACACCATTTAAGCTGTCAAAAGCCAACCAATAGGTTTTTTCTTGCATAAAATAAATTAAAACGTATTTGTATTAAAGCAAGAATCTCTCGTCAAATCAAGAGAAAACAATGTTAAAATAAGTTTATTCATTCGCTTTTTGTTTATTTATGCCCTTCTTAGTTTTGATATTTTTATTAATTTTGCCTAAAAGTGCCTTAAGTGAAGAAGTAGTTTTAAAAGGCGACTTAGAATGGCGTTCTTGCCCAGCTGACAAGCCAATCAAAGGCAATCTTAATTCTTTCAAAAACACCAAAATTTACCATAAACCAGACGGTGCTTTTTATAATCGTACAAACCCCGAAGCTTGTTTTAGCTCAACTGCCGAGGCTGAAGCAAAAGGTTTTAGAGCAAGTTCAAAATAATAATAAGTTTCAAAATAATAATTTATAATCCAAACCTATATCAATTGGAGGCGGGCTTTGGGTGATAGAACCAACCGAAATAAAATTAATGCCAGTTTGAGCAATTTGGGCAACCGTTTGCAAATTCACTCCGCCACTGGCTTCAATTAAACATTTTTGACCGATTATTTGAACGGCTGTTTTTAAAGACTCAATCGAAAAATTATCCAATAAAATAATATCGTTTTGCTCTAGTAAATTTGTGCTTAAAGCTTCTTTGAGCTGTTCTAGAGAGTCAATTTCAATTTCAATTTTACCCAAATAAGGCGCAGATATTTTGGCTTTTTGCAAGGCTTGAGTGATTCCGCCAGCTAAAGCAATATGATTATCTTTAATTAAAATACCCAAGGCCAAGCTAAAACGATGATTAAAACCACCTCCGTGTAAAACAGCTGTTTTTTCTAAGGCTCTCAAACAGGGTGTAGTTTTGCGAGTATCAAGAATTTTGACTTGACTGTTTTGAACAAGCTTGACAAATTCGGCGGTGTAAGTTGCAATTGAAATCGCTCTTTGCAAAAGGTTTAAAAATAATCTTTCGCCTTTTAAAATACTTTTAATTTCGCCTTCAATTGTGGCCAGAGCGGCTTGAGGTTTAAAGGTTTTTCCATCGGCAATTAAAAATTCTACTTTAACCTCTGAATCAAGTATTTCATAAACCTGTTTTACAAAATTGCTTCCGCTCATAATGCCAGCTTGTTTGCGAGCCGAAACTACCAATTTAGTTTTTAAATCGCCTGCAAAAATGGCCTCAGTGGTTAAATCGCCGCAAGGTTCTAGGTCTTCCCGCAAAGAAAGTTTTAGAAATTCTTCAAATAAAATATTATTAAGCTTCATCAAAAAAATCAAAATCCTCAAATTCTGTATTTGTAGGCGCAGAGACGTTGTTTTGAATATTAGCAAAATTATTTTGAACTTGCTTTGGCTTCGGAATTTCGATTTTATGATTTTGACTATTTTTCTTTTCGGCCTCGGCCACCGAAGACCAAGCTTGTACTTTTTGGGCTAAAGCATTTTGAATTTCGTCTAATTCATTTTGTAAAGAAATAACAATTTGTTCTAAAAACTGAAAATTTTGGTCTTGGTCATTCCAGATTTGTTTTTCGGCTTCCTTAAAAGTTTTATAAAATTCTTGCGAAAAGCGTGTGCGAAACTCATTTAAAATCTCGTTTTTTTGTAATTTAATTAAGCGTTTGGGGTCATATAAAAGTTTATTAGACATTTTTTTATTAATATGTTCTTAATTTAATTTTAAAACAATTCAGCTGATAAGTCCAAAAATAAATCAAGACAAATCGCAGTTTTGCATTGTGAACATTAAAGAAAATCAACCGAAAATTTTGCAAGATCCCTAATACACCCCAACCCCCTGAAAGGGGGCTTTCAGAGAGGGAATTTGGACATTTAGGGTTTTGTTCTAAATGTAAATAAAAAGAAAAAATACTTGATTTCGCCCTTCAGAAGGCCCCTTTCAGGGGGTTGGGGGTTTTGCATGAGCTTGAAAAGCCTCACCCCCAGATCCTCTCCTAAAGGCGAGGGGAGTTTTTGTTTCTGTTTAATTCAAAATTCTTTTGCTTCTCTTGTTTTAAGTGAGTCATCCAACGCTTCATACCCCCTTTCTCCTTTAGGAGAGAGGGCTGGGGAGAGAGGCTTCTTCACCCAATTAAAATACTTTAACTCATGCAAAATCCCTGCCTGAAAGAGGGCTTCTGAGGGGCAGAATCAAGTATTTTTCTTTTTATTTGTATTTAGAACAAAACCCTAAATGTCCAAGCTTCCTCTCTGAAAGCCCCCTTTCAGGGGGTTGGGGGTGATAAACCAGCTTGATCATCATCCAGAGAAGTAAAGCCGAGGCAATGATTTGTAAATTTTTGAAAATCGGGATGCTCCTGGTTTCCTGGTGGACTGATACTAAAATGCGATCAGCGGTAAACAATTTTTATTTTGAATTGCCTTTGAAAGAAAGAAGACAATTCCCGAAGCGCAAACCTGTGATTGCAATTTAGTATCAGATCCGATTTGTGAATGTATAGCTCAATAATCGCCTAAATTTAATTAGTATTAGAGTTATTTTTGTGGAGGCCAAGTGAACTCCGTTCCATCCGCATCAGCTGGAGGTAAATAACTATCCTCATCAAATTCAATATATTCGACGTTTAAATCGGTAAAATGCGGAATAGGATTTGCTCCATTAAAATTAGTTATAATGGTTTGCACATAAGTATGCTTTTGTATGGCTTTAGCGGCTTGAATACCACTCAAGGCAAAGTTTGTAATAGTAGCACTTGTATTGCTTGAGCCCTCGCCATTGTAAACTTCTCCATTGTAAACTTTTCCAACAGGTTTTGTGTCTTTAATGGTTTTAGTGCAATTAGTAACAGCTTGGCAACAAACAAGGCAATTAGGAGTTTGGCAATTATTTTGTAATAAACAACGACAAGTAAGACCAGAACCACAACACAAAGCCGATTTAGCCCCAGTGGACAGAGTGCAAGTATTAATTCTATCGCTATTTGATGCACCAGGCCAATAAAGATAATTATTCAAGCAATAGTTTTGTGAGTCAGGCTGATTGCCAACTGTGCTACAAATAATGCCCAGTTCATAGTCTTCATTAGCGGGTTCATCTGCCTTGGCTTTTAAAACCGCTTGCAGAGGTACTTTTAAATAATTTGGGTTTAATAATTTATAATCTTCGCGGCCAAATTCTTCTTTTAAAAGTTTTCGAGCCAAACCACCACTGCGGTCAAAAAGTTGCAAAAACCTCGATACAAGACCTTTAGTATAATAGTTTTTTTGAGTAAAATAATTTATGTTTGCAATTCGGTTGGCTTGCCATTTCGCAATATTAATTTGTCGGCAATTTTCTAAAAGCTTAGAATCGGCACAATCTAGAGCGACTGTTATACCACGTATTGCATCGGTTTTAGGATTGTATTCGGCCTCAACAACCCAGACAATAGAGGTTTGCTCAATTTTTCTTTGGCTTAAATCGGTTTTCCAAAATAATTGAATTTTTCCATTTGCCAATTTTTTGGGTTTAGCAAGCTGTAAAGGCATTTTGTCGTAGCCATTTGCAAACTTGGTAGGATAATAATTACCCATAATTTCGGCATTATCGACTGGAAGAGAGCCTAATTTGAAATAACCCGTATAATAAATATCTTCAAAATCAACTTCTTGTTTTCCGACAAAAGCTTGTTTATTCTCTGGCTGAACTAATGGCTCCTCTGGTATTTCAAGCGGATCAAAACCAAATAATGGCCTCGAAAAATAACTTGGGTTGAATAAAGCGGTTTGTCCAACTTTGACTTTATACTGCCAAAAGCCCTCAAAATCATTATCTGCGCCAGCTTGCAAAGAGCCAAAGCAAATAATTAATAAAATAAAGAAAATATTTTTATATTTCATATCAATCCTCCGATAAAGGCTTTTAACGAACTCCAATAATTTTTAAAAGTATTTTGGGTAATTTGTTTTTTATTATTTTGCAAACGACACTTTTCTTCGGTATAGCCCCTAAAATCAATGTCCCAAGTATAACTAATTTTTTTATTTTTAAGTTTTAGACCTTTAGCAGAATAATAAATTGCTGAAACATCTTTTTCTGAATTAAAAAACTTTTTACTTTGCGGCTCTGAATGATATTTTCCTGCATTTAGTTCTATTATGCCTAAATCTTTTAGTTTTTTAAGTTCTTTGTTTTGCGAAATACCATCTTCATTTGTATCTTGCCAAATCAAAAGCTCTTCAAGCTCTGAGCCAGTTATGAGCATATCATTGTTTTTGTCAAATAAAACACTTAAAGCGGTATAACCATTTGGATAATAAACATCTTGGGTTAAATTACCGAATAATTCACGTCCATCATTAATTATTCCATCTTTATTCCAGTCAATAGCCAAAAACCCTTGCTTAGGATGAGCTTTTGGCCATTTATAGCTTAAATAATTGCGGGTTTGATCGAGCGCAAAACAAACTTTTTTATTTAAAATTACAGGCTGGCTCTGATCCAAACTTAAATATATGGGTGTGCCAGCGCATTTAGTGCAAGTAGTACATTCGGTTTTGGTGGTTTTTGTTACTGTAAATGTATCCCAGTAATATTGAGCAGGTTTACCATGATCAGGATATTCCGTACACTGGGAATCTTTATAAGTCGCATTCTTCCCAGCAGTGACGCTCTCACATTCTTTTCCAGTGTAAGTAGTAGATGTTTCCTTGCTATTACTACCACACTGATCGCTACTAGGTGCAAGAGAGGTTAAATTAACACCACACATAGTATTTGTTGGATCTCCACCTTTAGGAACACCCATTAAGCCATATGAAAAAGCTGGCCCACAAATAGCTTCACCACCGACAGGATGATTTTCTTCTTCAAAGTTAAAACAACTACCATTCATTGCTGGCGGCTTAGAAGGACACCACCGATTTGTTAATCTATCCTCAGCGCAATTTGGACGCAAACCACAGGCTTTTTTCGAGTTGTCAGGATTTATCCAGGTTGCTGGATCTGCTGTTAAGTTTGGATTCCAAGTTATATTCGTACCAGAAACATTTACAAATTTGGCACAACCTGTTCTTTTAACCAGAGACTGCTCCTTACCAAATTGCTCAAAAGGCGTGCGCAATTCTACCATAGGGGCTTTTTCATCTGGACAATTACCACTACAGGAGCCAACTCCATTTGGAGCCACATCAGCGGTACAGCATTCTCCAACTCTATTACCTAACATTTGAACGGCCCCGCTAGAACAAAGAGGATAATTACCCAATCTTGGTAAATGATCTTTAGTCCAACCTTGAGCAGTTCTATTCGGTACACCTTTATAAGTCCAAGTTCTTGAACCTATTTCTGTTTTTCCATCAGAAGTAAAATAGTGTTTAGTCCGAGTGTTTCCACCCTTGATCAGCCGCAAACCACAATATGTATCTAAAATACCAGGGTCTTTTTCGTCTACACCTCGACAACAGTGTTTTTCTTTGCAATCTCGGCGATAGGCGGCTTTGATTTCGGTATAAGCAATTGATTTTCCATACCAAGGTTCGTTAAAATAAGCTTGTAATCTTAAAACTACATCGCCTCCCCATAAATTACCTTCATCACGGCAAGTTCCATAATAACCGCACATTGGGCTACCGGGGTTGCAAATATCACAAACCGCTCCATATGGGGCTAGCGATTCGAGCGGATTGGCATTTTTCTTAGAGACTAGCGTAGAAGTAGTAAGGGATTTTAAATTATTGATATCAATTTTCTTATTTTTATCAAAAGTTTTTTCTTGAATCATGTTACCTGATTCGAGCATAGCGTTTCGAAAGTCGTCGTCTGCGTATTTAGGCCCATTATTATAAGGGCCTATCCAAGGATTCGCAGTGGTATGATTAAAATCAATTCTTGGCAAAATAGCCGTATAAGAAGAATCTGCAGGTTTCCGTCTAATTATACAAGGACCATTGCTTCCATCTAAATTAGTAATTTCACCGACACTAGAACCTAATTGCAAGGCTTTATCACTACAAGCTGGCTTCACAAAAAAGTATTGATCGCAGCGACCTAAATAATTTGCTTGAGAAGGATCTGATGCAGAAACATCAGGACCAGTTGTTAAAGGATGATCGAAAGCATCTTTACCAAGACAAGCATATCTAAGACCAACCAAAATTAAAGGGTCAATATCGCCGCAATTAGCAATTCTGGTAATACCCGCAGGCATCTTTCTTATTCCACCTTGATATAAACTGTTATCGTCTCGTGGTGCTGTTAGTGGATTAGCAGGATCATAATTATATTGACCTGTCGGCCATTGGTCAATTGCAAAAACGCCAGTCCTGTGCCCAATAGAAACTTGGTCTAAGGATTGTCGATTAGGATTAGTCGCTTTAACATCGTCATTGAAAGCACTACATATATCAGTGCCATCATCAGCGGCCTTCTTAAGTATATCGTTTTGATTTGGAGTCACAGAACCTTGATTGCCTTCTGCACAGGACTCTTCACTACAAGCCAAAAAGGCCTTAGGTCCAGAAGATAGCAGTGATTTATTGAGAGGAGAATTGGCTCCAGCCTGAATAACGGGTGATGAACCTCGGCCTTCTAGCCAACCACTTAAACTAAATAGTTTTAAAAAAACAGGCCAACACCGATTGCAATGAATAACAGTGTGATAAACAACTTGTTCTGTAATTGGATTGCGTAGGCCATAACAACCACCATATTTTGAATTTCCAAGCCCATCGCTACTCCAAAAACCACTAGGACGCTCGGCTCCCATTCCCGATAAATGTGCTCTAAGCTGACCTAAATTAGCCGTTTCATTAAAGTCTCCATAGCCAGTTTTATTGGCTTTGACAGCATTTACAAAATCAGTTCTAACCCGCGTAGAATAACCGGGAAAAAAGCTATTAACCGAATCAGCGGCGGCTTCGCATCTTCCCTTCGCATCATTTGGCTCAAGTTGTGAATTGGTGGCCGCTCTATATGCTATTTGCTTGGCAACCGTGCTTAAAGATGATTGCAACCAAAACAGCATAATAAAATCAATACAAACTAAAAAGACAATTGTATAAAGAAAAAGCATCATGGGGAGTTCTACGGGGACTGCTCCACCACCTTTTAGATTTCTAATTTTTGAAGCCACTTTAATATTTAATCTTTACAACTTTTTAAACTAATATCTTAATAGACTAATTGAATTTATACAATTTTTTAATATTCACTTTCAAAGAATGAAATTAAAATTAAAAAGCTAATTTGGAGTATATGTTTTATGAACTTTAATTTGATTTTTTCGCTTTTGCTTTTATGTTTTGTAAGTTTGGTTAATCCTTCCGAAGCTCGTACTATGTGCTGTCCAGTAAAAGACAAATGTGCACCCAAAGCAGATAAATGCTCACCTCAAGCGCAGTGTCAGCCCAAAGACAAATGTGGTGCTTGCCCAGACGGTTTAGTAGAAACAAATAAATGGTGGCACTGGTAATTTACTGAATAACTGGTTTTACCGAATAAAGATCTTTGGTAATTTTGCCGCTTTCAAGATCAAGCACCTCTGCTTCGATTTGCAAAGAATTGTTTACTGGTGTCTGAGAAACAACTTTAAATAATTGCTCTGGAACTGTAATTTGAGTATTATTTACTTTTGTAATTAAACTACCAGCTTTCATTCCAGCTTTAAAGGCGGGGCTGTCAGCTTCTACTTTAATTATCAAAGCCCCTTCTTCATAGCCCTTTTTTAGATAATAAGCGGTTACGGGTGTCATTTCTTCATGCAAACCAAGCACGGCCACGCCCAAATAAGCTCGACTAATTTTTCCATTCTCTTTAAGTTCTTGGGCTATTTTTTGGGCTAAATTGGCGGGAACCGAAAAACCAATACCCTGATAACCACCAGACTTTGAATAAATAGCTGTGTTTATGCCAATTAAATTGCCCTTAGAATTAATTAAAGCACCGCCAGAATTACCAGGATTTATGGCCGCATCGGTTTGAATAAAATCTTCATAATCAAGAATGCCTAAATTCTCTCTTTTTTTTGCGCTTACAATGCCTATTGTTACGGTTTGTCCAATTCCAAAAGGATTACCAATTGCAAGCACAACATCACCAATTTGAGCCGCATCCGAGTCGGCAAAAGTTAAAAACGGAAAATTATTACCCTTAATTTTTAATAAAGCCAAGTCAGTTTTGGGATCAATTCCTACCAATTGGGCTTGTATTTCTTTACCGTCGGCCAGAGCCACAAAAACTTTATCAGCACCATTAACGACATGACTATTCGTCAAAATATAACCGTCAGCCGAAATTAAAACACCCGATCCTAGGCTTTTTTCGGCTCTATTCATCGGGAAAAACTCTTCTCCTCCAAGTAAATCTTCAAAGAACAAATCTATATTTTTTTGTCTTACTTTAGTTTTTTCAGAGAAAACATTTACAACTGCGCCTTGTGAAGCCTTAACAGCGGGGGCATAACTATCGGTTGAACTAACAATGCCACGCAAACTTGAAGCCGATTGAAAGTTTTTAGTTGAAGAAGGATTTTTAGTAAATTGAGAACCGCCCACAAAACCAAGCCCTAAGCCTAAGCCCAAAGCCAAACTACAGCCCAAAAAAGTTTTTATATTTGCCACAATCTAAAGTTTTTTAACTATTTTTCATTCTAAGCCAAATTTTAGTCGATCTATTTTCAAAACGTATCAAATCTGGTTTAAAATGATTACAAAATATGTCAGAAAATTATTCTAATTCTTCTAAAGTTTTGGCCAGTTTGTCTTATGCCAGTTGGGGCATTGTGGGCTTTATTTTGCTGATTTTACGTAAAACTGAAGACCATTTTTTAAGGTTTCATGTTTATCAATCTTTGTTTTTAGGTATTATTTTTGTTTTACTTAAACTTGCCTCCGCTGAATTACTGAGCCTGTTGGGTGTTTTATTATTTTTTTCTAAAACATTACAAACAAATTTTATGCTCATTAGTGGATGGTTTTTGCAAATTTTAAACTTGGCACAAATTGGCCTTTTGCTATATTGTGTGATCACTCTTTGGAGAAATAAATATACTTGGATTAAATGGATTTCAAACCAAGTTTATAAAATGATTTAAGAGGAAAAAAATGACACAATCTAGCACTCTCAAACAAACAAGCGAAGACAAAAGCATTGACATTGGGCGGATTGAAAAAGCTGTCCGTGAAATTTTAATTGCCATTGGTGAAAACCCAGACAGAGAAGGTTTGCTAGATACTCCAAATCGTGTGGCGCGTATGTATGAAGAAATTTTTGTTGGTTTGCGCCAAAACCCAAATGATGAGCTAAGTTGTACTTTTAGTGAAAACTATAATGGTATTGTTTTAGTAAAAGATATTGAATTTTATAGTATGTGTGAACACCATATTTTGCCTATTCATGGTTTTGCACATATCGCTTATATTCCGGGTGAAAGTGGCAAGGTTACGGGCATAAGCAAATTGGCTCGGCTCGTAGAAGGTTATGCCAAGCGTCCACAATTGCAAGAGCGTTTAACCCAGCAAGTTGCACAAGGCCTTTTTGAAACCCTTGAAGCCAGTGGCGTAATGGTAGTTATTGAGGCCAGCCATATGTGTATGTCGATGAGAGGTGTGAAAAAATCTGAGGCCAAAACCACCACTATTTGTACTTTAGGCAATTTTAAGACTGATGCCAATTTACAAAACCAATTTTTCAAAATGCTTGAATGAAAGCGGCTTATTTGCATATTCCTTTTTGTAAAACGCATTGCCCTTATTGCGACTTTGCAGTTTGGATCGATCATAAAGGCCTTCAATTTGAAAAATACACCAAAGCTATATGTTGTGAAATTGCCTCTAGAGCTGAAGGTGAATATTTAGAAACTATTTATTTAGGCGGTGGCACACCTTCAATTTTGCCAATTAATAACTTAGAGCAAATTTTGGCTTGCTTGCATAAATATTTTAAAATTGACCCGAAGGCCGAAATTACGCTTGAGTTAAACCCCGGCACGGCGGATCAAAATAAATTAAAGCAAATTAAGGCTCTTGGCATAAACCGTTTGAGTGTGGGCGTACAAACTTTTGAGCCAGAGCTTTTGCGCAAACTTGCTCGAGGCCACACAATAAAAGATGCTTTGAATATCTTAAATTGGTCTAAAGACATAGGTTTTGAAAATATTAGTCTCGATTTGATTTATGGTTTGCCCTCTCAAACGCTTGAAGATTGGCAAAAAACAATTGAAACCGCTTTAAAGCAGGGCAATCAGCATATTTCTTGCTATGCTTTGACTATTGAAGCTGGAACACCTTTTGCGAAAATCTATCAAAACAATCAAAATTCAAATTTGCCTTGTGAAGATGTTTTAGGCCAAATGTATGAAATTCTACAAAGCACTTTATTGAGAGCAGGATTTGAACAATATGAAGTCAGCAATTTTGCCCAAAAAGGTTTTGAATCGAGGCACAATATGGTTTATTGGCAAAATGAAGAATTTTATGGCTTTGGTGTTTCAGCACACGAATTCAAGGCTGGGCAAAGAAAAGCGCATGGCCGTAATTTAGAACAATATTTGGCCAATCCATTAGAGCAAGAAATTTTAGATTGTAATCCCGCTCTAGAAGAATTAATGCTTAAGCTCAGAACTCGACAGGGTTTAGATTTACAAAATTATCAGCAAAAATATCAAAAAAATATTCTGAAAGAAAACTATAAATTTTTGCAAACAGCCGCTCAAAAAGGTTTAGTCCAATTTGATAAAAATTTTTTAAAAATAACTCCAAGCGGTTTTTTATTGTCGAATGAAATTATTGCTAAGTTAATTTAAAAATGGTTTTTGGGAAACTGCTTTAATGAATTGCTTCTTCAAAAACTTCTTTTAAAACTTGCTCTGAAACATTTTGTACAACTTCGCAGTGGCCAATTACAGAGCCAGCGGGCACAATAAAACGCACAATTTCACCTTCATTTTTTTTATCATATTTAAAATGGCGCATCAAGTCAGACGGAGTAAAACCATGTTTTTTGTCGATTTGATGAGGTAAGCCAAAAGTTTTAACTAAATTAACAATCTGGTCAGAAACTGCCTGTGAAGTTTTACTGAGTTTCAAAGCCAATCTAGCAGATAAACACATTCCAATCGAAATAGCTTCTCCGTGCGCCAACCGATAGCGACTAGCGGCCTCTAAAGAATGGCCAAAAGTGTGGCCTAAATTAAGCAAAATTCTTATGCCAGAAGTTTCATTTTCGTCTCGAGCCACAAATTGCGATTTTGTACGAATCGATTCACTGACAATATATTCAATTAAGTCTGGATTATCGCGCATTAAAATATGGGTTTTATTCTCAACAAGCCAATTATAAAAAGCTCCACGGTCTTCTTTTAAAAAAGCATATTTTAAGACTTCTCCTAAACCAGCCTTCCATTCAGCTTCTGGCAAAGACTTTAAAGTATTCAAATCGGCCATAACCAAACTTGGCTGGTGAAAAGAACCAATTAAATTTTTGCCAACCAAACCTAAATTAACCGCAACTTTGCCACCAACCGAAGCATCAACCATTGAAAGCAAAGAAGTTGGTATTTGCACAAAACGAATTCCACGTTGATAAACTGAACTGACAAAACCAGCCATATCGCCCACAACACCGCCACCCAAAGCCAAAACAATAGAAGAACGGCTTAATTCTTGCTCAATCATTTTATTAAGCAGTTTTTCGGCGGTTGCCCAGTTTTTAACAGACTCACCAATATTTACACATTCAACATGAACCTGAAAACCCATATCTTTCAGGCTTTTGACAATACTATGACCGTATAAAGTATTTAAATTAAGATGCGAAATTAAAAATATTTTTGGCAAAGCCGTATCCTTGAGGCCAAGCTTGGTTTTTAATAAAAGACCAATATTGTTTAAGATATTGCTTCCAATTTCAATTGAATAGCGGCTTATAGAACGATTCAAGGTAATTTCAATTGTTTTCATGATTCACAATATTAAAAAAGTTTAAAATAATTCAGGTCTTTTCAGATTCTAGTATATCTGGCATAAAAAAGAAAATATCTAGTTTTTATAATTAAACCTTTTGCCAAAGCCAAATTCCCGAATCACCATATGCTCTAGAAGAAATCAGCTTTAGATTTTGATAATTTTGCTCAAAAACACTATTCGCCCTTAATTCGAGCACCAACAGACCATTTTCAGAAAGCCAATTTGTAATTAAGCCCAAAAGTTTATTTATATTTTCGGTTTCTATTTTGTAAGGCGGGTCAGCAAAAATTAAATCAAAAGTTTGATCAGTTTTAAATTTAAAAACATCACTTTTAATAGTTTTTACTTGCTGGCTTAAATGCAGGTTTTGGGCGTTTTCTTTAATGCTTTGACAACTTGCAAAACTGGAATCTATACAAACTAAATTCTCAGCTCCTTCTTTCAAAGCGGTTAAACCCAAAGCTCCGCTACCAGAGAATAAATCTAAACAATTTTTGCGCTCGAAGCTCCCGCCTAGTTCAGAGCGCAAAATATTAAAAATGGCCATGCGTGTTTTGCTTGTAGTTGGCCTTATATCAGCGGGAGCCTTAAATTTCACAGGTTTTATTTTTTAGGTGCTCTACCGGGAAAAGCCTTCCAGCCGTAATATTCAGCCGTTGAGCCTAATTCTCTTTCGATGCGCAATAACTGATTATATTTGGCTACACGGTCTGTACGGTTTGGTGCGCCTGTTTTAATTTGTCCAGCATTGGTTGCCACGGCCAAATCAGCAATAGTTACATCTTCACTTTCACCTGAACGATGAGAGATTACAGCGGTATAACCATTTTTGTGGGCAAGCTCAATAGAATCAAGAGTTTCGGTTAAGCTACCAATTTGATTCACTTTAATCAAGATTGAATTGGCCACTTTGCGCTTTATTCCATCTCTGAGGCGAGTTACATTGGTTACAAATAAATCATCACCAACAAGCTGAACCTTTGAGCCAAGCTTTTGAGTTAATTCGCCCCAAGCTGACCAATCTTCTTCGCCTAAACCATCTTCAATTGAGAATATTGGATATTGTTCACACCAATCAGCATATAAATTTACCAACTCGCTAGGAGTGAGAATTTTGCCTTCTTTTTCGAGATGATATTTGCCATCTTCTTTTAAAAGCTCGGTGGCGGCCGCATCTAGAGCCAAACCAACTTGAGTGCCAGCTTTTAAACCAGTTGCTTCAATAGCCTGAATTATAAGCTCAAAAGCTTCTTTGTTTGATTTTAAACTTGGAGCAAAACCACCTTCATCACCAACGCTGGTAGCCAAACCTTTGCTTTTTAAAACCGATTTGAGAGCATGAAAAATTTCGCTTCCCCATTGTAAAGCCTCGGAAAAACTTTTCGCTCCAGCGGGCACAACCATAAATTCCTGAAAATCAACTGAATCTAAAGCATGTTTGCCGCCATTTAAAATATTCATCATGGGCACGGGCAAAACCTTAGCATTGCTACCGCCAATATAACGGTAAAGTGGCAAATCTAATTGCATTGCAACCGCTTTGGCTGTGGCTAAACTAACGCCTAAAATTGCATTTGCTCCCAATTTACCCTTATTGTCGGTGCCATCAAGGTCATTTAGTTTTTTATCTAATAAAGCCTGATTACGAGCATCAAAAGGCTCATCTGCACTAATCAACAAATCGGCAATTCTTTCGTTTACATTTTCAACAGCCTTTAAAACGCCATTGCCGCCATAACGCTTTTTATTGCCATCTCTTAGTTCTACGGCCTCAAACTGGCCAGTACTAGCTCCTGAAGGAACAATAGCTCTTCCAACTGCTCCACCTGCTAAATAAACTTCGACTTCAACGGTTGGATTTCCTCTTGAATCCAAAACCTCAAGTCCTTTAACTTCAACTATTTCAAAACCTTCTATCATTAATTTAATTTATTTCACCGCTTTGGGTTACCCTTAAATTAAAAACCTCTAGCTTAAATTATTGGTAAAAAACCGCCTTTTATTAAATAATTTTTAACAAGCCTTAGAAATAAACAATTTTAGATTTCTTTATAATAAAGCTCCTTAGCGATGTCCCTAAGCTTTTGTTAGAGCTAAGTTAATTTCTGGAATCATTTCTTTAGGGTAGTATTTTTTGGGGACAAAGACATGAAGTCTAAAGTAATTTGGGGCATAAGTTTATTTTTCTTAAGTTTATTTATTCAACAAGTAAATGCCAAAACGGCCAAAGAAATATATAGAGACTATAAAGATTCAGTTGTTTTAATTTCAGTCGAAGAAGAAAACGGCAGTGCTTCGACTGGAACAGCTTTTGCAATTGACAATGAAGGCACTTTTTTGACGGCCGCACACGTTATTTTTTCTTCTAAAGAGCTAAAAGCCATAAATTATGACAATAAAACCTTTAAAATAAAAAGCATTTTGTGGATGGACAAAGACTCTGATTTGGCTATTATCAAGGTTTCTAATGCTGAGGTTTTTAAGCCAATACCGCTTATTAGTTATAAAACCCTTGAGGTTGGCGAAAAATTGACGGTTATTTCTTATCCACGTGGTGAAGAAGTTGGCGGTTTTGAAAGTACTTTAGCCGAAGGTCTTTTAAGCTCAATTAGAGAAAAATTTATAACCGAAAGAATTGAAGAAGAAAACCCCATTTACGATAAAAGTAGTCCAATTGTTTATAAAGCTGTGGCCTTTTTTAAAAAATTTCAGGCTGATTGTAAACCTACAGAAAACAATAAAGCTTTCAAGTGTTCTGATGGGCGTTTAGCCGTTATGGATAAAAATAATATTCTTTATGATAATTTTGATATTGCCATCAAAGAAGGTAAATCGGTTTATTATTTTGCAAATCAAAACAAAGCTTTAACCAATCCAGTTAAGTTAATTGGACCAATGTTACAATATACAACTCCAATTTCGCCTGGTAGTAGTGGTGGTCCTATTTTTAATGAAAAAGGCGAAGTGGTTGCGGTGGTTAATTCGTTTTTGGATAATGCTCAAAATATAAATTTCGGCCGACCAATTGATTATTTACCACAAGAGTTTTTAAAGAAAAATCAAATGGCTTTTCAGCAAGACCATGAAAACATCCGCAGTATTCAAACTGTTTATGCTAAATAAATATAATCAATATTAATCAAGACCTAAAATTTATATTTTTTTATGCTTAATTTTGACTAATTTTTTAATTCTTCTTAAGGAAGACTGAAAACTACGTATAGTCTAGTATGCAAAGATACTCACACCACAAAACATTAAATAAAATAAGTCCTCGGTCAATTAGTACTACTCAGCTGAATGCATTACTGCACTTATACTTGTAGCCTATCAAACAGGTAATCTACCTGCGACCTTACTCCCTTACGGGATGAGAGATCTTATCTTGAGGTGGGCTTCACGCTTATATGCTTTCAGCGTTTATCCGCTCCCCACATAGCTACCCAGCGTTTGCCTCGGGCGAGACAACTGGTACACTAGAGGTGAGTCCTTCCCGGTCCTCTCGTACTAAGGAAGAATCCTCTCAAATCTCTTTCGGATGTGCCGGATATGGACCGAACTGTCTCACGACGTTCTGAACCCAGCTCACGTACCGCTTTAATTGGCGAACAGCCAAACCCTTGGAACGTACTACCGCTCCAGGATGCGATGAGCCGACATCGAGGTGCCGAACCTTCTCGTCGATATGGACTCTCGGAGAAGACTAGCCTGTTATCCCTATGGTAACTTTTATCCGATGAGCGACGGCCTTTCCATGCGGAACCGTCGGATCACTAAAGCCTACTTTCGTACCTGCTCGAGATGTCTCTCTCACAGTCAAGCTCCCTTATGCTTTTGCACTCGTTGGTTGATTTCCAAACAACCTGAGGGAACCTTTGCGCGCCTCCGTTACTCTTTGGGAGGCGACCGCCCCAGTCAAACTGCCCGACAGGAAATGTCTTTTGCCCAGATTCATGGGTCAAAGTTAGAACGCAAACTCAAAAAGAGTGGTATCTCACTGACTCCTCCACTAAGCCCGAAAGCCTAGCTTCAAAGGATCCCACCTATACTGCGCATCTTGAGTTCGCGCACAATTCCAGCCTACAGTAAAGCTCAATAGGGTCTTTCTGTCCTGGCACACCTAGTCCGCATCTTCACAGACATGTCAATTTCGCCGAGTCTCTCTCCGAGACAGTTCCCAGATCGTTACGCCATTCATGCGGGTCAGAACTTACCTGACAAGGAATTTCGCTACCTTAGGACCGTTATAGTTACGGCCGCCGTTCACTGGGGCTTTGGTCGCTAGCTTCGGATTGCTCCTAACCAACTTCCTTGACCTTCCAGCACTGGGCAGGCGTCAGCTCCTATACATCCTCTTTCGAGTTAGCAGGAACCTGTGTTTTTGGTAAACAGTCGCCTGGGACTAGTTTTTGCAACCCCCCATCGCTTCATAGACGCAAGGTCTATTAACAACAAAGGGCACCCCTTCTCCCGAAGTTACGGGGTCATTTTGCCGAGTTCCTTAGAGAGAGTTATCTCGCGCACCTTAGTATTCTCTACCTACCCACCTGTGTCGGTTTACGGTACGGGTGACTCAAACCTCACATCGCCAATTTTCTTGATAGCTTGGTGTCATCATCGTTGCCGCCGTAGCGGCTCCCCATCACGCCTCAATTAAACATTCTTACGGATTTGCCTATAAGAACTATCTACACGCTTGGAAGGAAATCCAATAATCCTCGATGATTAACCTTCTATGTCCTGACTATGTTAATAACGGTTTTTTGCCAGTACAGGGATATTAACCTGTTATCCATCGACTACGCCTTTCGGCCTCGCCTTAGGTCCCGACTTACCCCACGCGGACGAACCTGCCATGGGAACCCTTGGGTTTTCGGTGCGTTGGATTCTCACCAACGTTTTCGCTACTCATGCCGACATTCTCACTTCTGTTTCGTCCACGACTCCTCACGGTATCGCTTCAGCCTACAACAGAACGCTCCCCTACCAATTAATAAATTAATTCCACAACTTCGGTGTATAACATAGTCCCACGAATTATCGGCGCAGAGTCGCTTGACCAGTGAGCTATTACGCACTCTTTTAAGGATGGCTGCTTCTAAGCAAACCTCCTGGTTGTCTATGCAACTCCACCTCCTTAACCACTTAGTTATAACTTAGGGACCTTAGATGGTGGTCTGGGCTGTTTCCCTCTTGGCTACGAAGCTTATCCCCCGCAGCCTCACTAGCTAGGAAACACTACACTGGTATTCGGAGTTTAACTCGATTTGGTACGGATTTCTCCGCCCGCACCGAAATAGTGCTCTACCTCCAGTAAGCTTTTACCTAACGCTGTACCTCAATACATTTCGGGGAGAACCAGCTAGCTCCGTGTTCGATTGGCATTTCACCCCTAACCACAACTCATCCGCTAAATTTTCAACTTTAGTCGGTTCGGTCCTCCACTTAATTTTACTTAAGCTTCAACCTGGCCATGGTTAGATCACACGGGTTCGGGTCTATACCCAGCGACTAAGCGCGCTATTCGCACTCGGTTTCCCTTCGGCTCCAGCTATTACCGCTTTAACCTTGCCACTGAATATAACTCGCCGGCTCATTCTTCAACAGGCACGCCATTACCCATTTACGTAAACGTATATAGGGCTTTGACAGCTTGTAAGCACACAGTTTCATGTTCTATTTCACTCCCCGTCAGGGGTTCTTTTCACCTTTCCATCACTGTACTAGTTCGCTATCGGTCATCAATAGTATTTAGCCTTACGGAATGGTCTCCGCAGCTTCACACAAGATTTCACGTGTCTCGTGCTACTCAGGTGTCACTAGGTATTAAAAGCTTTTCATCTACAGGACTATCACCCTCTTCGGTTAACCTTTCAAGTTATTCGATTAAACTTTTAATTACCACATTGTGATCCTACAACCCCACTTGCGTGGTTTGGGCTTTTCCGCATTCGCTCGCCACTACTAACGGAATCTCTTCGATTTCTTTTCCTCTGGTTACTAAGATGTTTCAATTCACCAGGTTCCCTTCAACATACCTATTTATTCAGTATGAGATAACTAAACATTACTTTAGTTGGGTTTCCCCATTCGGACATCTACGGATCATAACTAATTAGCAGCTCCCCGTAGCTTATCGCAGCTTATTGCGTCCTTCATCGGCTATTGATGCCAAGGTATCCACTATGCGCTCTTTCTAACTTATTTTAGAAAATGTCTCGTTGGTGAGTATCTTTGCTTTAAGATCGGACTAGATCTTAAATTTCAATACTTTAACTTATACGTAGTTTTCAGTTTTCTTTGGCTGAGAAACACTGTGGAATCTCAACTTAGAAATAATAGCAGATACACTCAGAATTGCAAGGGAAAATATTTGTTTTTTTGAAAAAGTTTTTTTGAATTTGAATTATTTCAAGAAAAATTTCTTCAAGTGGGCTTTTGATCATGCTAGAGAGAAAAATAAAAATTAATTAACTTGAATTGAAGCTTAATTTTATCCCTTAATAAGACAACAATTAGTTTTATTTTACGATTAAAATTACAGCAATACCATCTTCGTAAATTATTGGGAACCCTGAATTGACCTTTAAGATCGAATAAATTGGCCAGTTTTTTTGTATAAAAATCAAATTTGGTTGCCATTTATTTAAATAATTTTGAAAGTTTTGCCCCATTAAAAAATCTTCTCGCCAACTTTTTACAAAATTGCTTCCATAAAAATCAAAACGAGAATCGATAAATACTTTACTTTTTGAAATTAAACAGCTACCAATTAAGTCATCATTTAAAACTTTAGTATTTTTATGACTATGAATATAAGACAAATAAAACTGCTGGGCTTTCTTAAGTTTTGCGCATTCACCATCAATACTAGAGGAAAAAGAACAAATACAAACAATTCCTAAAATACTAATTAAGGTAAAATAAGAAAATTTATTTTGTAAAAAAGTTTGAGGTTTATAATTTAAAGTTTTAGTATATTTATATAAAGCCGTTGGCAAACCCAAAGCTATGAATAAACTGCTCCAAACAATAAAACGACCAGCAAAAAAAGTAGCCAAACAAAAAAGTAAAATGTGCAAATAAATTTCTAATCTAAAAAACTTTTTGCCAATAAGCAAACAACTTATAAATAAAAACAAAAATATTTTTGGACTAATATTATGAAAGTTAGGACTAACAAGCTCACTAATAACATTATTTAAATAAGTTTGTGAACTAAGATTAAAAAGATAAGTATAAATTTTATAAGTATAAGGATTAATTAAACTAATGCCAAAACAAATAAAAATATATTTTAAAATAATTTTAGCAAGAGTATATTTTTTTTGTAAAACCGCAGACAAGCTATATAAAGCCAAAGAAAAAAGCCCTAATAAAACTCCAGTATGCATATTTGCCCACAAAAGATATATGAAAGCCAAAAGAAAAATACAAAACTTTTTAGAAAAATAATATTTAATTAAAATATATTGCAAAACTAAAAATAAAGAAGTAATAATCAAAGGCCTCACTGACAGATTGCTACAAGCCGAATAAAATGCCAAAGTACAAACTATATAACTAAAGAAAAAAGGTGTTTTTTGCTTATTCTGTAAATGAATTGGCAATATAAAATAAATTATAAAAACTAATAAACCATAAAGTTTAATTAATAAGCTTAAACCAATAATTTTATTTATATAGGCCACTGAAAGCTCAAAAAGCCATTGATATAAAATCCAAGTTTGATTCTGAGCTGTCCAAGAAAATAAATCAGTTTCAGGTAAAGTATGAGTATTTAAAATATAATTACCAGTTTCAAGTAACCAATAAAAATCCCGATTGAAAGCGTTATTACAAACAAAATCAAAAATCTTAAATAATAAGAAAAAACAAGTTATATAAATTATAAAATTCAAAACTTTATTAATATTTTGCAAAAGCCATAGAAGTTAGAGATTTAACTAATATTCCCTCGTAGAGTTAATTTTCACCCAAAAGTTTAAGTCTTTCTTTAGCTGAATCTGAATATTGCGCCTGCGGCTGATCCTCAAGATAACGCTTATAATAAGCAATTGCCTCAGTAGTTTTGCTTTGAGCTTCCATTAAATTACCCACAAAATAATTGGCTTCGGGGTAACCAGCGGGGTCAAAAATATAGGCTTGTTTATATTCCAAAGCGGCTTCGGAGTATTTTTTAGACGAATGAAAAGCAGTTGCCAAATTAAAATGAGTTTGAGCATTTTTAGGATCAAGTTTTAAAGATTCTTGATATTTGCTGATAGCTTGAGGGATTTTACCAGCTTGTTGCAAATTGACGGCTTCTTTTAAAAGCTTGCTTGCCTCGGCTGTCTCAAGAACTCCACTATTTATAGCTTGTTCTAAAGCAATAACTGCGGCCGAAAACTCCGAATTAGAGGGAGCTAACTTAGAGGCAGTTTTATATTCACCAAGAGCTTCTTTGAGTTTACCAGCTTCCTGATAGGCTGTTCCAAGATTAAAATGGCCTTGCGCATTATTAGGATCCTTGGCTAAAAACTCTTGGTAAGTCTGAATGGCTTCGGGTATTTTGCCCGCATTTTGCAAACTAATCGCTTTATCAAGCACTTTAAGCCTTTCAGCAACCGCTTGTTTATTTATTTTTTCTAGGGCTTTTTTGGCATCAGCATTATTAGGATTAAACTTTAAAGCCTGATTATAAGCCGCTAAAGCTTCGCTAGTTTTGCCTTTGGCCTGATAAGCTAAGCCTAAATTATAATAAATATTGGAAGTTTCTGGAGTGGGCGGTAGCTTTTTAAGCACTAACTGGTATAAATCAATCGCTTCATCATATTTGCCTTCTTTTTGAGCTGTAAAGGCTCTTTCTGCCACTCGATAAAGTTCAGCTTCTTGTTCTGACTTTTTAGAATTAGCCAAAATCTTCTCTAGTTCAGCATTTTTAGGGTCTAAGGTTTTGGCTTTTTGTAAAACACTATTAGCTTCATCATAATAACCCGCCTTTAAGAGAGCATTTCCAAGACCAATTAAATTATCTGGTTCATTTGGTGCAATTTGAACTACTTTTTTCCAAGCCCCAACTAAACCTTCTAGAGCTTGTTTATCTTTAGAATTAACTCTAAGGGCTTTTTCGAAAACTTCAATGGCTTCAGGTAATTTTTCGGCCGCCAAATAAGCCCGCCCCAACAAAATATAAGGCCTTGTATCTTTAGAATTTGCTCTTAATAAATCTTGGGCCAAAGCTTGCATTTTTTCAAAACGGGCAATTCCCACAGGAGTAGAAGCATATTTGGTATAAATCACCTGATAAACCTGCGCAAGTTCAAGTTTGGCCTTATAAGAGTCTTCACTACCTGCTTTTGCCAAACCAATCGCTTTCAAATATTCCGCAACCGCTTCATCCAATAAACCATTAGCCCTTAATTTTTGAGCTTCAGCCAAACGAACTTTAAAGTCTTCAGGATTTAAATTTTTTCTTTTAAATAGTAAATCTAAATTGTGGGCGGGCGTATTATTATCTTCCTGAAAAAAAACCGCTTTACGCAACTTGCTCATCGCAGAATCATATTCCCCACGATCGGCCAATTGTTTTCCGTAATTATTATAAGCACTGCTTAGGTTTTGGGCAAAGCTATTAGTTTTTTCGGGGTTAAGCTTCCAAGCTTCATATAACGCTTCAACAGCCGCCGAATAATCACCTTGGTTTGCAAGCTCAACTCCTCTATTTGCCCACTGGGTTGCAACGGGCGAAGGCGAATATTTATTTTGAACCATTCCATTATCAGCGGAAGCCAAACCAATAGAAATAAAATTAAAAAGCAATAAACTACTATAAAAATGTTTTTTATTAAGCATAAAAAGCCTCAAAACTATTCATCAATTAAGTTTATAACTCAGTTATGCATTTTAGATAAGCAATTTGTTTTTTATTTAAGGTGGTTTTCCCTTGGATTACTGGGAAAAATAGCATTAGATGACACGTTTACTTTATTTCTTCTGTCTAATTTGGCTCAGTGGCTTAATGGCGTTTGCCGATACTAAGCTGACTGATGATTTGATTTTGATTGAATTTAAAGTAAATGATGGATCTAAAATTAGTAGCGAAATTCTTCCGTTAAATGAAAAACTTTATTTGCCAATCCGTCAAGTGGCTTCTTTATTGCAAACCGAAGTAAATTTTGACCGTTCTACAAAGATTATAACCTTCAAAGATAAAGTCAATAGCTCACCAATTACGATTAATACAATCGAAAAAACTATTACAATTGGCGAAAACCAGCTTGATGTCAGCACAAATCAGTTTTTCTGGATTGAGAAAAGTATTTCAATTACCGATGAAGCCATGGTTGCCAAAGAATTAATTGAAACCATCTTTAATGCCAAAATTGAATATAGCGAAGATGATTTATTAGTAAAAATTGAAGCTAGTTATCTCAAAAAAGCCGCCAACAATCAAGGAATTAAACAAAATAAAGAACAAGATGACACCATAAGGCCAGACAAAAAAAACTTCACTTTAAAAGCTCTGCAAACCAATTATTCAGCTCAAACACGGCTAAGCCAATTTACTTCATTAAATAATTCCACCAATAATTTAAGTTTTGGTAATTTTTTAAATTTAAATTTTTTAGGCGAAGCCGAAGGCGGAACTTACCGTTCAGGGCCAGCTTTTTTCTTTTCAGACAAAGAAATTGGTTTTGCAGGAATGCGCCAAAGTTGGCAGAAAAAAATAGACGATAAATTTGGTTTAGTTTTGGGTGATACAAGTGTTCAGTTAAACCGTCTCACCTCGGGCGGACAAATATTTGGCACTCGTTTTGGCTCGCCCCGAAGCATTGGTTTAAGCCAAGACATAAGCATAACTTTGCAAGGAGCTTGTGTTATGGGTAGCGAAGTTTTATTAATTATTAATGGACAGCAAATCAGCCGCCAAGTTTGCCTCGAAAATCATTATGCTTTTAATTATATTCCGCGCTTAATTAATCCAAATAATGCTTATCAGATTGTGCAAAGAAATACTGATGGTAGCGAATTAACCTTACGTGAAGACCGTTTTACTTTTTATGGTGAATTATTGCCAGCCAAAAGCAAAACTTGGCAAGGTTTTTTGGGTAGCCCACCTTTAGAAATTCTAAATAGTAGTTCTTCTATTAGTTTAAATAATCAAGACAATAATTCAGATACAAACATTGTTCCAAATCGGCTTATGACTGGTGGACAGTTTCAGTATGGCTTAAATCAGCGTTTAACACTTGAAGGTATTCTTATGGCAGATCGAATTATTGGCGGTGCTAATTTTGCCGAGCCAATTTTTCGTAGTGAAGGATATTTACCTTATTTTCCTAATTCAGCTTTTTTAAGTGGCCAAACGGCTTCTATTGGTTTGTATGCAAGACCTAAAGATAATTTTGGTTTTAGGTTAAATACGGGCTTAAGCCATTCAGATGATATTTCTCGGGCTAAATTGTTTCGGGGTGGCTTTGGAAATTCTGTTTCACTTGATTATGACTGGCGCTTAAAGAATTTTTCACAGATTGGTAATTTGTTTTTTTTAAGCCCCAATTATTATGCCTCTGGCGGCACCACTGGAAATATAGCTGGCGCAAATTTTTCTTTAACTGGCTCTGTCGGACGGCAATTTATGCGAGCTAGTTTTCAATCAAATTTATTCAATCTTGATAAAAAATCGGTAGGCGGCATCAGAACCCGAAGTGTAGCCTCTTTTAGCCATACAATGCGTTTTTCACCTTTAACTTCTTTGCAAAATACAATTCTTTACCGCACTTTTAAAGATGATGGTAGCGAATTAGGATCTTTAAATTATAATAATTTTTTATTTCACAAAATTACGCCACGCCTTGTGGGGACAGTGGGTACACGCACTTTTATTAGTAATTCAATAAAACCAAAACAAGAACAATCTTTATTTAGTGAACTGTCTTTAGGAGGATTTTATTTAATTGGAAAAACTAAAAGACAACAAATTAACTTTGCGGCGGGGTTTTCAAATGAAAATGATATTCGGCTTTATCTGCAAGGCCGTTTTAATTATAAAAAAATGATTTATCAACCTTCCATCAATATTGTGCGTAGTGGCAATGGTAGTACTGGTTATACACTTGGCAATGGTTTATTTTGGCAAAGCAAACAAGGAAGCCGATTTGGAATTGAATATACTGTTTCTAGTATTACTTCGCCGTTTTATGCCTTTGATTCGGTTGGTGGAATTATGATAAACACCACTAATCGCAATATTAATCATAGTTTGGCTCTAAATTTATCTAATACTTTGGGTTTTGTTGATGGAAAACCACATTTGCTTACAAGTACAGAAGCTGGCTATTTAAAGGCTAAAGCTTTTATTGATTTAAATAAAAATGGGCAACAAGATGGCACAGAGCAGATTTTTAATAAAGCCGTTTTGCAATTTAATGGAAAAGAATATAAAACCGATTCTAAGGGAATTATTATAGTTTCTGATATTCCAGTGGGTAATTATACAACCAGCCTTGATGCTAGAAGTTTGCCGATAACCTTAAACAATGTTAGAGATTTTGCCAAAATAGCGATAGAGAGCGGACAAACAACTAATGTATTATTTCCATTAACCATTAATGCTGGTAGTATAACTGGCAAAATAACCATTAAAAGCCCAGATGGCAAAATTAAATCGGCGGGCAATATTGTAATTATAGCCATAGATAAAAACGGTAAAGAAGTAAGTTATACCTATACAGACAATGAAGGTTACTATACTCTTTCGGAGTTGGCTCCCGAAGAATACATCATCAAAATTGATAAAGCCGATGTCAAAAACCGCAATTTACTTTTAGATAAAGAAGAACAAAAGGTAAATATTCCTATGCAATTAGAAGATTTTATTGAAATTAAAAATATAAACTTTGAAGCTTCTCAATCTCTTTTTGGAAGTTATTGATTAGTTTTTAATTTCACGGTCTTTGTCTCTAGCAAAGCTCAAATCACCATATTCAACTGGCAAAAAGGTTCCAGCATAAATATTATATTCATTCTCGCTAGAAGACATATTTGGCATAATCATTTTTCCTTCGGTTGGAACAAATTGGCCACCATTAGAGCTATTTTGTTCATCTAGAAGTAATTTGCCAGAAGCTTGAATATAATTTTCAAATTCAGGAATTGCTTTTTCGGTTTGAGCTTTATCGCCATATAAAATATAAGTGCCTGAAGTGCTTACAAATAAGCCGCCTTTGCTTGGTATTATAGGCTTACCTTCTTTAGAACCTGCGATAACTGGGGCTTTACCATCTCTGTTTTTGAGAGCTGTAAAAAACCCATTATGCAGAGGAGACATTACGATTGGATATAAAAGATAAGCACTTTCATTCAATAAAAGCTTAGTAATAGCACTATAACCAAAATAATGATAAGGAGCAGGAGTTAAAAGGGTTTGATTACTACGGTCAATAATATAACCACCTAAAATATTTTCGGTTAAGCCGATTGGAGCATTAATATCACCGACTTTATCACCAGACAAAATAATATAAGGGGCAGTTAAACGTGGAAAATTATCACGGTCTAAGCCATTAATACTGCCATCAGCCAAAACTTCAATTCGGTTTAAAGCTTTAATTTCTTGGTTAAAAAGATTTATATTGCCATTATTGGTTGTGGTTAATTTGACATTGCCAGCATTTAAGTTTCCAAGCAAATTGATATTGCCAGAAGTATTCACAAATAAAAGGCCAGTTCCGACATTATAGCGTTCCCCATAAACAAAGCAGTATAATAAAGGAATGGCATATTCAATGGATTTAAGAAAGAGGGTAATTCAGGCTCTTGAAGAGGGAATGACCCAAAATGAAGTTAGTGAAAGATTTGAG
>CANLTT010000005.1 GCA_947494115.1 Candidatus Caenarcanales bacterium | reverse complement strand
GAGACATTCCTCCCTCAAATGCCTCTATTACTTTTTTCCTTAAATCTTTAGAATATGTCATTTTATTTTTATTATTCACATATTCTAGATCTCTTTAGCAGGGGTTTGCTATAGAACAAAAGAACGATAAAAAACATAATCCCATAGTTCGTAAGTACTTACGCTTAAAACCAATTAATTCTTTCTCATCTTGCAACTACATTTAGTTAATTCTATCTTTTATTGAGCCTTTTGCATAAATATGAAACTTTATTAATGAAAGGCAAAAACCAATAACAATTCAAATTAAACTACCAATCCTTCTAGCTGTTGCTTTTGCTCAGTGGCAATTAAAGATTGGATAATGTCTTCAATTTGGCCTTCTAAAGCTTCATTTAAAGAAAAGTTTTGTTGTAATCTATGTTCAGACAGACGGTTTTCTTTAAAATTATAAGTTCTTATTTTTTCGGAACGATCGCCGCTACCAACCTGACTAGAACGAGCTGAAGCGATTTTTTCTCTTTGTTCTCGAATATTCATTTCATAAAGTTTAGCTCTTAATAAGGCCATCGCTCTTTCTTTGTTTTGCAATTGCGAGCGTTCTTCGGTGCAAAAAATATGAATACCACTGGGTTTATGCGCTAAATGAACGGCGGTTTCTACTTTGTTTACATTTTGGCCGCCAGCTCCGCCGCTTCTAGCAGTGCTCATTTCAATATCATTGGGGTCAATATTAACTTCTACTTCACTCACTTCAGGCATAACCGCAACCGTAGCCGTGGAAGTATGTATGCGCCCAGAAGCCTCGGTGGTAGGAACCCTCTGTACACGGTGAACCCCAGCTTCATATTTTAATTTGCTATAAACACTTTCACCCGAAATTTCTAAAAAGACTTCTTTGTAACCACCCATTTCTTGAGGTGAAGAGCTTATCATTTTGGCTTTCCAGTTTTGCATTTCGGCATAGCGAGTATACATACGAAATAAATCACCAGCAAATAAAGCGGCTTCATCACCACCAGCGGCCGCTCTAATTTCGAGAATTACATCTTTTTCATCATTTGGATCTTTGGGCAATAAAGAAATTTGCAAATCTTCTTCGAGCTTAAAGAGCCTGTCTTCGAGATTAATATTTTCTTCTTTAATCATTTCGACCATTTCAGCGTCATTGTCAAGATTAAGCAATTCTTTATTAGAGTCAAATTCGGCTTTCAGCTTGGTATATAGTTTATATTTTTCTACCGAACTTTCAAGCTCTTTGCGAGATTTGGCAATCGTTTTAATTTGATCATAATCGCTAAGCAGTGCGGGATCAGCCATTTTAAGGGTTAGCTGATCGTATGTAATTAGAATTTGCTCTAGTTTATTTTTGAGAATTGAATCCATAATTTATAATTTTAATAAAGCTCTGATTTTAGCATTCTTCAAGTATATGAAATTAACCGAATTAAACAATTTAATTGCTGAATTTGTTGATAGTAAGCCTTTAAAGCCAAATTCCAAAAGAGCTTATTGCACAGATTTATTTTTTTTCAGCCAATTTTACGCCGCCGAAAAGTTTTCTTTTGAAGAATTAAATAAAACTCAGCTTTTAACTTGGCTTAATCAGTATCCTCCCAGAGCGGCTCAAAGAAGAGGAACCAATATTAGGTGTTTTTTATTATGGCTTTTAGAAAATAAAAATATAAAAATAAACCCCGAATTACGCTTGCCTTGGCAGTTTACAGAACCAATTGCCCACAAGCCAGACCAAGCGGCTGATTTAAGCGAAGAACAAATTAATAAACTTTTAAGTTCACCCTTAATTAGCCTAAGCCAACATTGTTTAATTGGTTTACTTTTGACTACTGGTGCAATCCTTGAGGAATTGGCAGTTTTAGAATGGAAAGATTTAAATTTAGACAAATTAGCGCATATTACCCTAGGCGAAGCAGGCAAAGCTAGAGTTGTGTCTTTAGATGACCACATAAGCCAATTATTAAAAGAATTAAAGAAAAAAAGTTTAGTAAATGAAACCGATCATGTTTTTATGACCGACAGAGACGGCACTAAAATGACAAGTCCTTATATGGCTATTATCATAAGAAGAGCTACCGAAAAGATTTTAGGTTATGTAGTTTCGCCAACGCAATTGCATGAATATGCCAAAAAAAAACTAATTGAAAAATCTCCAAATTTAAAAATAGTTTTGCAGGTTTTAGGCAAAAAGAGAGCGGCTTCTTTAATTAAAATTGAACCCGACAAAATTGATTTAAACCAACTAAAAAAAATACACGAAAACGCTTTTTGTACTATCGTGCACTAAAAAATATTCTACGGAGAAGAAGGGATTCGAACCCCCGTGGCCAAAAAGACCCATTCGCTTTCGAGGCGACGCCATTCAACCGCTCTGGCACTTCTCCTTTTAAGAAGGCATAATTTTAGCATTATACTCTATAAATGGGAACCCAGCCTTTATCGCTCGTGAATAAACGTAAGGCCTTAGCTTGTTTATTTAAGGCAAAAAAACGATGATAAAGATTCTTTGGAACAGTTATAAAATCTTTACTGCTAACTTCAATTCGAATCCATTGGTCTTTTGAGCCTCTAACATCAAAGATACAATTACCGCTCAAAAAATAACGAACTTCATCATCTTCGTGCAAATGCTCTTGACTAAATTTTTCTAAAACACTATCTGGAGTATTTTCATCCACAATCACTTCATCAAATGAATCATAATTACCGCTACTAAGCAAATTCATTACTTCTTTAACATCAATATTTTCTAGGCCAGTAACCTCAGTTTCAGCTTTTAAATCATTTACGCTCAAAACTAAATTGGTTTCTAATTCATAAATCTTCACAATTTACAACCTAATTAACGGTTCAATTCTAGCATTATAGCAATTCTCAAACTGGAACAATGAAGCTGATGTTTGACCTTTTTCGTTTTTCAAACCTTTTTTGGTTTAAGGTAAAATTTATAAAACATTTGTAAAAAAACCAAAATGAATAATATTGACTCTGGCGATACAGCTTGGATTTTGATTTCCACAGCTTTGGTTATGCTCATGACACCAGCGGTTGGTTTTTTTTATGGTGGCATGGTCAGACAAAAAAATGTGCTCGCCATGATGGGGCAATCGATTGTGATTTTGGCTTTAATTAGCTTGCAATGGGTTTTAATCGGCTATTCCCTTTCTTTTGCTAAAGACCATTTTGGTTTAATTGGTTCGCTTGATTGGATTGGTTTAAAAGGTGTTGGTTTAAATCCTAATCCCGATTATGCTGGCACTATACCGCATTTGGGCTTTGCTCTTTTTCAGTGTATGTTTGCGGTCATCACTCCAGCTCTTATTATTGGGGCTTTTGCTGACCGTGTAAAATTTGGCACTTTTATTTTATTCACTTTGCTTTGGTCTACCTTGGTTTATGACCCAGTTGCGCATTGGGTTTGGGGGGTTAATGGCTGGCTTAGACAAATTGGTTCCCTCGATTTTGCTGGCGGCACGGTGGTTCATATTACGGCTGGAGCTTCAGCTTTGGCTTCGGCGATTATAATTGGCAAAAGGCTTGGCTTCGGCGAAGAAAAAATGCCAGCTCATAATATTCCTTTTACGGTTTTGGGCGGTGCTTTGCTTTGGTTTGGCTGGTTTGGTTTTAATGCTGGTAGTGCCCTCGGAGATGAGCAACTAGCCGTACAAGCCGCTGTAACCACCAATGTTTCTGGGGCGGCTGGAGCTATTCTTTGGATTATTATGTGCCGTTTTTTTAAGGCCAAACCAAGCGTCTCTGGAATTATCATTGGGGCTGTGGCGGGTTTGGTTGCGATTACGCCAGCTTCAGGTTTTGTAAGCCCAATATCGGCCATTATCATCGGGGCAGTTTCGGGCATTTTATGCTATTTAGCCATGAATTTAAGAGGTAAATCTGAAATTGACGATTCTTTAGATGTTTTGGCTTGCCACGGTATTGGCGGTATTTGGGGCGCAATTGCAGTTGGTTTATTTGCCGAAAAAGCGATTAATACAGCAGGAGCAAACGGTTTATTTTTTGGAAACCCTCATCTGCTCGGAGTTCAGCTTATTTCAATTTTGGCGACTATAATTTATTCTTTTTTTTGTACGGCTTTAATTCTTTATGTTCTTAAGTTTACGCTTGGTTTGCGTGTGCCCGCTGAAGCCGAAAAAGCTGGCCTTGATATTTCACAACACGGAGAAGAAGCTTATTTTATGTTGCCCGTTGGTGAAGATGACTCGCTGGCTTTGCATGTTTTGGAAGGCGTAAAAGTGGCCGAAGTTATGAATACAAAAGTGCGTACCGCAAGTCTGGAAGATGATTTAGACAAAATACAAGAATTGATGCTCGAAAAACAACATTTTGCCTTGCCCGTTTTAAGCGAAGACAATCGACTTTTAGGCATGATTACAATTAAAGATTTGCGCAAAATAGACCAATCAGAGCGCAAAAGTGTCAAAGTAAAAAGTGTTTACTCTAAAAATATTGAATCCGCTTATCCTGAAGAAACTGTTCATGAGCTAATTCAGAGAATGCAAGAAAAACATATTTCTAATTTGCCAGTTATAAAATCAGATGGAGAGCCGATTTTGCTTGGCATTATTTCTAAAACTGATTTGATTACGGCTTATAAACAGATTATTACTGAAAGGTTAAAAAAAGATGTTTCTGCAAATTAAACATTTAAACCGCTAAACTGGCTCAGAAAGCGCAAATCCCCTGAATATAAATTACGAATATCCGAAATATTATATTTAAGCATGGCTAAGCGGTCTAAACCCAAACCAGCCGCAAAACCCGAATATTCTTGTGTATTCACTTTGGCCATTTCAAGCACATTTGGATCAACCAAGCCGCAACCCAAAAGCTCAAGCCAACCACGGCCACCGCAAGTAGAACAACCTTTGCCTTTGCAAAACGGGCATTTAGCGTCCACTTCAGCCGAAGGTTCAGTAAAAGGGAAAAAATCTGGTCTAAGTCTAATTTCGATTTCGTCTTGAAAAAGTTGGCTTAAAAATTGTTGCAAAGTCCACTTTAAATGGCCAAAGTTAATGTTTTTTTCAATGCATAAAATTTCAAATTGATGAAAAAACGGCAATTTGCGCGCATTAATTTCTTCATTACGATAAACACGGCCAGCAGACATAACCCGCAAAGGCACGCCATGAGTTTCTAAAGCTCTAACCTGAATTGGTGAGGTTTGAGAGCGTAATAAAATATGCGGAGCCAAATTAGTATAAAAAGTATCTTGTTCATCACGGGCTGGATGGCCTTCAGGAGTATTTAATGCCGTAAAATTATAATATTCAGTTTCAATTTCTGGCCCGTCAATTAAGCTAAAGCCAAGGCGTTTGAAAATTTCAATAATTTCTTCCGTAATCAAAGTTAAAGGATGCAAAGCCCCAACCGAACAATTAGGAATACTTGGCAAACTTATATCGAGCGTTTCGGTTTTTAATTTGGCCTGAATGGATTGAGCCAAAATTTTGGTTTTAGCTTCTTCAAAAGCTTCTTCTAGAGCTTGTTTAGCAGTGTTTAAGGCTTTTCCAAAAAGCGGTTTTTCTTCTTTACTTAAAGTGGCCATTTTTTTTTGCTCAGCCTTAAGTTCACCTTTATCGCCTAAAAATTGAATGCGTGCTTTTTCAAGTTCATCTTTAGAATCGGCCTCTAGAAAAGCCTTTTGACCTTCTTTAATTAAATTTTCAAAAGAAATAAAAATAGAATTTTGCGACATAAAATTATTTAAATAAAAAGTTTTTATATTATAGCTTCTAGCGGGTTTTGAGCCAAATCAAAATTAACTTTTTTCTTCGTCTGGATTGGCAATTATATTGACTCTGACTTCTTTAAAGCCTAAACCAGTTTCTTCTTGGATTTTATTTTTGATTGAGTTTCTTTTGCGGTTTAAATCTCTCACTAAAAGGCATAAATTCCAACCTTCGAGTGCTGTAAACTGTTCATCTTTGTCGCCGTTTCTAATATCTTTTTCGGCGTCCCATATTTGCGCATTAATATTATAAAGTTCGTCAGAATAACAACTGATTTGTTCATTGTTTATATTGTCAAAATAAGTTTTATAAAATTCATATTCGCTCTTAACTACCGCACCAATTCTCTCGAGTTTTAATTTCACAATAGAATATCTATCTAAAAAGTCGGGCAAAGTCATTGAAGGAGTTGTAAGCATATTATTTATTATTAATGAATTCTAGATTCTAGCAATTAATGCTCTTTTGTTCAAGAATAAACTATGTCAGTTTTTCAATGTTAGAATATTTTCTTATGTTTAAAAAGTTACAAATTATATTTTGTTTTTTATTCTTGGGCTGTTTACAGACGGCTAAGGCAATTGAATATAAAATCAATCCAACTCATAGCAATATAAATTTTATGGTTGCACACTTTGGCAAAGGGCAAGTTAAAGGTCAGTTTAGGTTATTTTCGGGTAGCCTCGATTATGAACCCAATAATTTAAAAAATGCCAAAACCGAAGCTCAAATAGACAGCTCAAGTATTTACACAGGAATTAGCCTTAGAGACGGACGTTTGCGCTCACCACAATTTTTAAACACTCAAAAACACCCTCAAATTACTTTTGTTAGCACTGAAATTCAGCCTAAAAACCAAAACGAATTTATAATTTTAGGCAATTTAACCATCAATGGAGTTACTCGTTTGGTAAAGCTGAACAGCAAATTAATCAAAACTTCTGCTGACCAAAAAAGCGTTTTATTTAAAGCTAATACTAGTTTAAAACGTAAAGATTTTGGTTTAGTTTGGAATGATTTGGTGGAAGCTGGCAATTTGATGGGTGATGATATTAAAGTTTATTTAGAAATTGAAGGAAAAACCGACTAAAATAGTTTTCAAAAAGCCAAATTACTTACCAAAGGCCTATGATCAGAACCAGTTTCGGCCTGAAAAGTTTCGGAGTTTAAGGTTGTAAAGTGATTGCCTGTATAAATATAATCTATGCGCAAAAAAGGCCAAGTTGTTTTTAGCTTTTTATAAACACCACGCATATTAGTTGGCCACGTAAAACCATTAAATAAAATTGGGTTCACCGCACGGTATGAATCTTTAAAGCCAGCTTTTTTTATTATTTGATAAAGTTTATTGCCTTCGGTTGAATTGAAATCGCCAAGCAAAATAGTGTCAGAAACTGGAATTGAATTATTACTCAAATAAGCCAAAATATCAATTAGCATTTGTTCACGCCTTTTATAAGAGGCTAAAATCTTTTCTTCTTCACCAAAAATATCTTTAGGCTCAATTGATTCCGTGTGAACATTAATCACAAAAATATCACGATTATGCGCTTTTATTTTTAATACTTGGCAATGACCGCTCCTAGAAACGATTTGTTTACTACTTTCAATCGGAAATTTACTAAAAGTGCCTACACCCAAAATTTCTTTGCTCGACCGAAAAGAAGTATATGGATAAACAGCCGACAATTGTTGTTTTAAAGCTTGACCTTGATTTTCGGTTATTTCTTGCATGGCAATTATGTCTGGCTGAGCTTTATTGATCGGGCTTATGATTCCATTTATGTTTTCATTTAAATAAAGTATATTAAAAGTCATGGCCTTAATGGTTTGCTTGCCAGCGGCAGTTGGGGTTTCATAAAAAGGAAACCAAATATATAAAAACACCCAAAGAACAGTTACAATGCTTAAACCCCAAGTTTTGCCTTCGCTAAAACCATCCCAGACTATTTCAAGCCAAAATAAAAGAGCTGGCGCAAAAAGCCAATATCTAAAAGAATTAATTAAAGCCAACCACCAACTAGAATCACCTTGATAATAGCCAAAACCAAGCAAAGCAAAAAGGCTCAAAATATATAAAAAACAAATCATTAGCTTATTGTAAACCTTGTCAGATAAAGCAAAAAGAAATAGTACCACCAAATAAATTGGACTTAGGTAAAAATTTAAAACAAAAATAGGCGTTAAGACGATTTAAAATTCTTTAAAAAGTAGTATTCTGTCTTTTAATATAAAGAAAGCTTTATACAATAAAAATTCTCTTATTGAAAAAGAAAAGGATTGATTTATGGGTTGGTTTAGCCAGCTATTTAAAGGGAATATGTCAGAGCATATTGGAATTGACTTAGGAACAGCCAATACTTTGGTTTGCGTTTGTGAACAACCAACTCGCAATAATCCTTACAAGCTGAATATTATTTTGAATGAGCCTTCGGTTGTGGCGGTCGATTATCGCAGTGGTGAGGTTTTGGCGGTCGGAAGCGAAGCTCGTAAAATGATTGGCCGTACTCCAGATTATTTAAGAGCCATTCGCCCGCTTAAAGACGGTGTAATTGCTGATTTTGATTATGCTTCGCAGATGATTAGTGAATTTATTAAAAGAGCCACCCGAAATAATGTTTTATCTCCTTTGAGCAAACCTAAACTTGCCATTGGTGTTCCTTCGGGAATTACTTCCGTAGAAAAAAGAGCTGTGCGTGAAGCCGCCGAAAATGCTGGAGCGGGACAAGTTTATTTAATCGAAGAACCTATGGCCGCCGCAATTGGAGCCTGTTTGCCAGTGGCCGAACCCGTTGGAAGTATGATTGTTGATATTGGCGGCGGAACCACCGAAATTGCCGTTATTAGTTTATCGGGGATTGTGGTGAGTGAATCTATTCGAGTGGCTGGTGATGAATTGAATGAAGCCATTGTCCAATATTTGAAAAAAGTTTATAACTTGGCCATTGGTGAGCGCACTGCCGAAGAAATTAAATTTGCCTTGGGCCCAAACTTTGGTAATAATGGCGATGACAAATTTGAAGTTAGAGGCTTAAACCTAATTAATGGCTTGCCACGGACAGTTTCAATTAGCCAAATGGAAGTTCGTGAAGCTATGGTTGAACCTTTAACCTCTATAATCGAAGCCGTTAAAAGAACTCTCGAAAGAACACCACCAGAATTGGCCGCCGATATTTTTGAACGTGGAATTACTTTAGCGGGTGGTGGTGCTTTGCTTGATAGTTTAGATGTTGCGATTCGCAATGAAGTTGAGGTTCCAGTTTATATTGCTGAAAACCCACTTGATTGCGTTGTAATTGGCACGGGACGGGTTTTGGTAGACCGAACCTTGAAAAGGGTGCTCGATCATCAAACAGAAACAAGTACACAGTAGGGTCTAAAAGATGAATCATGTAATTTACCATTCCCCCCAAGGAGAAAAAAGTGAAGAGCTTTTCAATTTACTAACCAAAGAATTTGCCGAGGTCAGTAAAAGCAAGCTCGACACAGAGCTAGAAGAAAATCAAGACACCCTAATTATTGCTTTCCCAGACTATATAAATTTTGCAAATAATACCGAAACAATTAACACGATTTTAACAAGCGGTTTTCTTCAAATTCAAAAATTCGTACAAACTCGCATCAAAAAAAAGTTTGGACAAATAATTTGTTTAATCGATTCTTCCGCCAATGGCTTAAATTATAATTCGCCCGCTAATGCTTGTTTTTTGGCTTCTCAAGCGGGTTTTACTGGAATGATAAAAACCTTAACCAAAGAATATTCTAAAAGAGGTATTATTGGTAATGTATTGTATATTGACTGGCAGACCATAAATCTTTCAGAAATTGCAAAATTTGTTAAATGCTTACTTGATGGGCATTCTCAGCTAAGAGGACAAGTTTTTGCATTAGACGGAGGTAAATGGCTTTAGAAAGTTGGGCATGAAGTAAATGATCGGTTTATGGGGACCCCAAAGTTTAATGAGTAAAAATTCACCGCTAGATGCAGACTTTGCCAATATTTTTTTCAAGCCAATTGCGCAATATCTAGATAATCCAGAAACTTCCGAAATTATGGTAAATGCCCATGATGATATTTGGGTGGAAGATGAGCTTGGATTACGCAAAGTACCCGAAACATTTACGTCAGATGCTTTGGTGTCGGCTGTAAACAGTTTAGCCCAATTTGTCGGGCGACCTTTAATTGAAAATGTTTATTCGATTGATGCCAGAATGCCAGATGGTTCTCGGGTTTGTATTGTTTTGCCGCCTGTTTCGGGAGATGATCCGATTTTTTCTATTCGTAAATTTAAGGCAATT
Source organism: Candidatus Caenarcanales bacterium (assembly GCA_947494115.1). GTDB lineage: Bacteria > Cyanobacteriota > Vampirovibrionia > Caenarcaniphilales > Caenarcanaceae > CANLTT01. The sequence goes on along the minus strand of CANLTT010000005.1, from coordinate 18,392 downwards.
GTCAGTGATTTAGATTTTTTGGTTAAAAAAGGTTCTTTAACGCCCGAAATGGTGGAATTAATTGATGCTTGCGTAAAAATCAAAAAAAACATGATGGTGGCTGGGGGTACAAGCTCAGGTAAAACCACACTTTTAAACTTAATTGCCGCTAAAATTCCAGACCATGACCGTATTATTACCATTGAAGACTCTCGTGAATTACAGCTTAAGCAAGAACATGTTTTAGCCCTCGAAGCCAAACCCGCTGATAAATACGGCAAAGGTGAATTTACAATTAGACAATGTCTTAAATCTTCTTTGCGCTTGCGTCCAGACCGCATTGTGGTTGGGGAAATTCGTGGAGGAGAAGCTTTTGACCTTATTCAGGCTATGAATACTGGACACGGTGGTTGTATGGGCACAGTGCACGCTAATACTCCAACCGATACTTTGCGCCGCTTAGAGTCATTGTCTTTGACCGCCGATATTGATATGCCAATTGTGGCTTTACGTGCCATGATTGCTAGCGCCCTTGATTTGGTAATTTCACCAGCTCGCTTATCTGACGGTTCAAGAAGAATTGTGCAAATTGCCGAAATTGGCCCTCTAACCGAAAAAGGCGATTATCAAACCTTTGACATTGCTCGCTATGTAAGCACTCACCGCGATAAAAATACTGGAAAAATTGAAGGTTATTTTGAATTTACTGGTCATGTACCGGGCTTTTTTGAAATGTTTGAAGCCGAAGGCGTAGACTTACCAAAAGAATTTTTCCGCAAGCGTGTTTCGGGGAGCGTGCCTGAAAGAGAAATTCCTAAATTACTTGAAAGAGGTTATGAAATACCTGGACGATCTAAACCTGAACCTAGTTATACTGCAATTAAAGCACCTCTGCCAGAGCCAGTTGTTTTGCAAAAAGCCCCTGTGATAATGCAACAATCTGCACCCAAGAAACTTGACAAAATTGATGCTTTGACCGATTTACAATATACAAAGCCAATTGCATCACAAGAAATCCCACCAATTACACAGCAAACTATTCCGCCCAAGCCAACTGTAACCGCACAAAGCCCAATACCTAATTTAGCCCAAACAGCTTCTGCCGTACAAAGCAGTCAATTTATAGCTGAACCAGAGCCAGACTTGGTAAGCGCAAGCAATAGTTTTGAAGACGAAAGCATTTTACCAGAGCCAGACTTGGTAAGCACAAGCAATAGTTTTGAAGACGAAAGCATTTTACCAGAGCCAGACTTGGTAAGCACAAGCAATAGTTTTGAAGACGAAAATATTTCACCAGAGCCAGATTTGGTAAGCGCAAGCAATAGGTTTGAAGACGAAAGCATTTTACCAGAGCCAGACTTAGTGAGCCCAAGCAATAGTTTTGAAGACGAAAGCATTACCCCAGAGCCAGACTTGGTAAGCGCAAGCAATAGGTTTGAAGACGAAAATATTTCACCAGAGCCAGACTTGGTGAGCGCAAGCAATAGGTTTGAAGACGAAAATATTTCACCAGAGCCAGATTTGGTAAGCGCAAGCAATAGTTTTGAAGACGAAAGCATTTTACCAGAGCCAGACTTGGTGAGCGCAAGCAATAGTTTTGAAAACCCAAATACTATAAAAGAAGAATTTATTCCTCAGCAAAAAATCGCAGATCAGCCTGTGGTTTCTAAAAGGCCAACTTTACTTGAACGCCTAAGTAAAATAAGTGAAAATAGCAATATTCCCGTTATAACGAATCCCCCGAGTGAGGCAGATTTGTCAGCTAGTCGTGAAGAAACTTATACTGAATTGACTAATAATTTCGATTATAATCATCAGCCATCAGAAGAACCCAAAGAAACCCTTGAACCTGAAGAACTGCAAGCAACAGAGCCAATAGCTTCAGATGAATATCAAACAAGTAGCGACTTTTCTTTTGAAGACGAAATTCCAGAAGCAGAAAAAGTTCCAAAAGAAGAAATACCCACGACTAATTATGCTCCGCAGGCTAGTTTTGATGCTGAACCTGAAGAAATCACCGAAGAGGAAAAGCCAACCGAAAATAAACAACATGTTGTGATTGCCGAAATCTTGCGCCGAATGAGAGAAAATCGTTCTAGTAGTAGTTAAGCTTTTTGCGACACAAACGAAAGATTCTTGAAAATAAGTTGAAAGGCAAGAAAAATAAGATAAAATGAGTCAGTTTGAATTATGACAAACCTTATAAATGCGTCGTCTGGGGGCGCTTGCCCTAGGAGCGGGGTTTTAGGGGCTGGCGGCAAAGCCCCTAAAAACGAGGCAACCTAAAGTTAAAAATATACCTTGTTTCTTTTATACACTTACTTAGTGGCTTTAAGGGCTTAAGCGTAAAAAGCTGAATATCTCAACTTAAGCTTCTAAGGCTTCTAAAGCTCTTTTATCAACATAAACCCATAAATCACCTGGTCGCCAAAATAAAGCTTCTCCTTTAGGCAAGCGATAAATGCGCAATTCTCTAATAATTTCTTGAGCAAAGGCATTTTTACTAGCTCTGGGGTCATTTACTAAACTGGTTCTAAGCTTGAGACTTTCTTTCCATGTTCGGCATAAAGCAGGTCCAGCCGCTCCCCGACACAAAATAGCTATTTTTGAATTTGGCTGTTCCCAACCTAAAACATAATAACAATTTAAGGGTTTAGATTCTTCAGTCTGTTGATTCACTGACCTATAGAGGGTTGCTGAAAGCTAGAAGATTTATATAATAATAAAGCCGTACTCACCCTGCGAGGCCCACCAGAATCAGAAGGACTATTAATAATTCGGTTATTGGCCACCATTGTGGTTGAGCCGCCGCCGTCTAAATTAATAGCTTCATAAACTCCAATTTCTTTGAGTAAAGCCGCTAATTCCCATAAACTCAAACCGACAGAATTTTTTTGACGACCATCAGCTGTAAGCAAAATTATACGGCCAGCCGAAGTTATACCAAGGGCTGTGCGAGGCGCAACTCCACGTATTCCAGAATTAGCCGTAAAGCCTTCTAAAGTGTCGTTTAAAATGATTTCGCCTTTGCTTACCAAATAAGGCCCTCCTCCAATAACATGCACCATATTCGACCAATCAGGGTAGCTTGTCCATGAAAGAGAAACTTTATCGCCAACGAAAACACGGGATAATAAATCATCAGAGCGTGCAGACAAAACATAATCGGTGCGGGTCGGGTAAATAGGATTAACACTATCAGAAGCATTGACTTTCATTCTTACAATTCCGTTCCCGTCCACCAAAACACAGGCTCTATTATTTCCGCAAAGAACCTTGTCTTGCCACCAATGATTATAAAAACAAACACCATCTAAATTTAAGGCATCAAGTTGATTAATGCTATCTACGAGAATCGAAGTGAGTGGAGCCTTACCAGCCATAGGAAAAGTTGCCGATAAAGGACTATTGGTGTTTCCACGATAAATTGACAGTTTTCCAGTTACAACTGGTCTTGCAAAATGTAGTTTGCCGTATTTATCAATGCTGGCCGAAGCTCTTTTAAAAACGGGTCCAGTAATCCACTCATTATTAATCGCTAAAGAGCCAATTGGCATTCCATGATTATTAAAATAATTGGCATTAATTCCCGCTACTGCTCCTTCATTTTGCACAATTTGCGGAAGAGTGGCTTTAGCCCAAATGGTGTTTGACTGTGCTAGAGCTGGCTTAACCGAAAAACCTTTTTGTAAATCGGCTTCCAAAATATTAATAATTACCGAACCACGCCCTACATGTTTAACGAAGCGATGATGAATTAGCCCCGGCATTAAAACATCTTGACTTACATCAGTAATCTCAGCTAGAGCGCAAAGGCCATGCAAAAATAAAAAGCTAAATATAAAAAAAACTCTAAGCATAAAACTATTCTTTAGATTATATAAATATACTTGAAAATAATAAAATACTTTAAGCTAAGAGGTTTTGTAACTTATAAGAAATAATTTACCATTTGCTTTTGCTTGTCTTTAGAAAAAAACTCTAATATTTCACTTGAGCACGGTGTTCTACTGGGGATTTCACAAATTATTGGTCAAATGTTCAAAGGCTGGCTCACTCGTCTTAAAATTAGAAATTAAAAGAAAAACAGAACTAAAGCTTTAAATTTGTATTAATTTCGGCTAATATATATTTCAAATCTTTAAATAAAGTTTATTTCTGATTCCGATGAATACAAATAATAAAGACAAGAAAATTTTAATAGTTGAAGAAGAAGAACCACTCAGAAAGCTTTTATATCTTGAGCTTACTTATAATAATTTTCAGGCTGAGGCTTTAAGCAGTTTTTCGGGTTTGCTTAATAATATTTTGCGCTATAACCCCGACCTGATCCTTTTGACCATGGATTTAAAAGAAGAAGAAAATGCTGGCTTGCTCATCTGCGAAAAAATACGTTTTCAGGGCAACAATGCTTGGATTATAGCCACCAGTAGCAAAAATAATATCAATGAAAAAATTCAGGTTTTAAATGCTGGAGCTGATGATTATTTTGTAAAGCCTTTTTCGAGTGATGAAATTATTGCTAAAGCCAAGGCCATGCTTAGACGTTCTGCGGTTAATAAGCGTGAAGGCATTTTAGAATATAGCAATTTGCGCATGGATTTAATCAATAGAACGGTTTGGCGGGCAAATAAGCAAGTAGATTTACGTTCTAAAGAATTTGATTTATTACGGGTTTTTCTGCTTAAACCAGAACAGGTGCTAACCCGTGAATTTATTTTTGACCAAGTTTGGGGATCTAATTTTTTAGGCGATTCAAATGTAATTGAAGTTTATATTCGTTATTTACGTTCTAAGCTGGAAAAACCACATTTAATAAAAACTCGTCGTGGAGATGGTTATATTTTGATTTCTGATGAAGCGCAAGCCGAAAAAGCTCATAGTTCTTTAGAGTATTAATTTTGGCTATATTGATCACTGAAATGTGTTTATAGATTTAAAGCAAATTTAAGTTTGGTCAAAGTTTAATTAAGAAAAGCCTTAAAAACGGGTTTTAGAGTTTAGAGGGTTTACTATATAGATAAAACAAGGGGTTAAAGTAAAAGCAATAGGGGTTTCTTAATAATTCAAGCTTAATAGAGAAAGACTATTCTGTTATCAAGAAAACCATATTACTAGGGTTACTAAACTAAAACAAAAGAAAGTTATAAAGGGTGGGGTAATTATGACAGTATATAATATAAATAATGGTGTGCCGCCTGCTCCGCAAGTTGTGCCTGCTCAGTACGGGGGACAAACAATGAATTATGATCCCACAAATCCTTTTCAAGCTGGACAGAGAGTTGTAAGAGATGTCTATAATAATACCTTAAGTGCTGGACAACAATTATTGACAGATCCTTTTAATAATTTATATTATGGTACTCGCCAAAATCTTGAAGATGCGGGAAATAACTTAAGAGCTTTTCCAGAAAGTGCTCAGCAATTTATGCAGGATCCGAGAGGCAATACTGGATATGCTTTAAGGCAAACATTTCAAGATGCTGGTAATAGTTTTGATAATTCTCGATTAGAACCTGTTTTTCAGAGATTTGAAAAAATACAAGGTTTTACCAATAACCCAATTCTAAGATGGAATAAAGAAATGGGCGGAATACAAAGAATGGTAAGCAGTCCTACCGAACTTGGAAAGGTTCTTATAAACGAAATTAAATCAGGAAGAAGTATAGGCGGGATGATTTCACAGCTTATTGAATTCATGGCGGCATTGAAAGATTATAAATCCCCAATTATTCCAATCATCGATCAAAATGGCATTAAAACAGCTTCTACGATGGGACCAAGTGGTGCTTTAGATCCAACAACTGCAATTTTTACGGCCAAGAATAGTAAAAATGCCACTTTTGATCCTTTGGTATCAGTTCTTGCTTTAATGAAAGACTTTTTTGATAATATTCAACTATTGATACAAGGTAAAGCTTTTGATTCAAAAGTACTGTCTCAATACGGAAGCCAAGAAGACATTGGTATGATTGCAAATAGTATAAATGATGGATCTACGGAAGCAATCAATGGAGTCGCTGATTCTATGAGAACAGGCAATACGCTCCAAGATATTGCTACTTTTAGCCAATATGTAGAAGATTATTCTAAAGCTATAAAAGATGATACCGCTGGAAAACTTAAAAAGTCGGCATTAGAAGGTTTGAATAAAACTGTTGAGGGTGCTTTGGGTCTAGGTGGAGAGAATAAACAACCAGGAGAGTAATATCTTAACTAGGGATTCCTTGCAAAACCCAATTTAATTTAAGTAATTTAAACTGTGGGTATAGATTAGATAGGCAATAAAATGAGCAAAATAATTACTGGTGCTAATAGTTACGATAGTATTCTACCAGAGAAAAGAAACAGTGCAAATTTACTATCGTCAGCTAATTCATCTCCCTTGACAAGTTTTAGTAGTGATTCTTTTTCTCGAAGTATTGATACTAATCAGCCAACTACCTTTGCAGGAGATAATACAAAATTAAGCTCTCTCTATGGAGAAGGTATTCCTAGCAATGCTTCAGATTTAGCTTTAAATGTATTTTACAGTATTGCAACAGGCGAACTTTCCTCAGCAGAGGCAGTGAGTAATTTATTTGTAGATCCGTCTATAACGCAATTTTTTCAGAATACCAGTTATACACCAATTCGTGATTACCAAGGCACACCTTATGCTGTACCCGCTGGATTAGACTTATTTAGTGATGTAAATAATAAAAGAGATATAGAATTTGCAAAAGAATTGACAAGAGGAAAAATTTCTTTTATGAAATATTTAGTGGCCATAATGGAACAAGGACCTGAAGGAATCGCTTCTTTAATTCAAACCAAATTAACTGAAGATTTAGTAACGAAAGGATATGACTCTTCTGGAGCTAGAACTTTGGCGATTCAAATTATTTCCAACTTTGCGCAAAAAGCACCCTACTTTATTTCAGAATTGGAGAGAGCCGCCTCTCAAACAGAATCTGCGATGAAACATTTAGATGACTTTGCTTCTCTTAAGGAAGGCAGAGCAAAAGCATATGAAACTCAAATAAAAGCCTCTATTGATGGATTTAATGGTGCTGGTTAAGCATTTTGAGGAGAATCAAAACCATAAGCTTTATCAAGAGTTGCTTTTAATTTATCTCGAAAATTGTCGAATACTTTTTTATTGGCTTGCATATTTTTTCTTTTTGTTGGGAGTATTCCAGTTTCTCCATCTTTTCCGAATACATAGTCAAGAAAAGAGGATAAATTTATGCTAGGTATGCCACCAAAGTTTCCAAGTATTTCAGTTTTATCAGCTCTTCCTTGCACAAATTCGGCCACCAAATAATACTTAGCATCAGCCCAAGTTTTTATTTTTCCATCTTTTTGTTTTTTCTCGAAAAAAGCTATTAATTCTTTTTCAAAATCTGTTAAAGTTTTGTCTTGTTTATATTCTGGGGCTTCTTTGGTAAGTTTTTTTAAGTCAAAAGTTGCATTAGGTGATGCTTCTAGCAATTCTTTTGTTATGCCGCCGAAAGCAGTAGGCTGACGTAAAGCATTAGGCACATTAGCCGATAAATTTAAAACCCTAATACTTATTCTACTTTTCAAGTCTGTTTCAAAAGATTCCAAAAATGTTACATCTGGAATATTTGGTAAAGTTCTATCAAGATTGTCCCAAAAGGAATAGCCTAATAATCCCATATCATCAAGCTGTGAAAAAACATAATTAGTTAATTGTGCTAAAACCTTTGGATTGGGTGCATTTTCAATCAGAGGCAGAAGAGTATTAGTTAATTGGATAGAAGGTAAAAAAGGTTGATATTGATGAGTAAAATCCCAGAACTTGCCACCATCTTCTCCGTAAGCATCTATTAAGTCTTGCCGATAATAAAAACCTTGATTAAAAAAATCTGAGTCATTTAGAAAAACATTTGGATTATTTGTATTTGTACTTCTCGAATATAAATCTTGATTGTTTTGACTTTGAGTGCTTCTTCTATTACCTCCAGTGGAAGAAGGTCTTTGATTATTATAGGCAATATCGACAGAATTATTTACTGATTCATTTCTAATAAAAGTGGCCATAAAATTTACCCCATCTACAAAAACACAAGAGTATTAATGGGTATTTCTCAACGATTGATTAAATAGATTTAAGCTTGAGTTTTACTTAATTTAGGGTTAATCCCTTTTTATTTTTAGGGAATTACCACCAAAATCAGGGTTTAACTTTTCGAGTATATACTTCTTGTATAAAGGGGTTAAAAGTTATGGCAAAGTTTAGTATTGGTTCAAGTACCACTGCTCCAAAAGAAGATTTTACTATTACCATCAAAAATGAACCTAGTAATAATCGATCTCAACCTTTTCTTAAAAATACAGCAGGGGCTACTTTTTCTATAGCAGAACCTGAAAACCGTTTGAATCCATGGACAAAAGAAGATTCTGGTAGATTAGAAACCATAGGGAAAAATGCCGAATCAGCTTTAGGCATTAACACCCAAACAACCACCCCAGCATCACCCAAAGCAATAAAAGAATCTCTGACTCAAGAAGGTTACGATGAGAAATATGGCTCTTATAATTATGAGTTTGACTTAGATAGCGGGGTATGTTATGTAGATGGGCAAAAGGTTGAACTATCACCAGAGGCAAAAGATTATTTAGATAAAAGCAAAGAATATGTTGGTGGAATTAATTCATATGTGGAAAAAAATGGAGACCTGAAATTCGATGGAATAAACATTGATGCTCGTTCCACAAAAGCTGGAGAAAAGCTCGCAGAAGCCGCCAAAACAGTAGCAGAGCAGATGGATACAGTTGGGTATTGTTATACTGGCGTTGCAAAATCTACAGACCAAGCTGGACTGCCCTTGGGTCTTGAGGGTTGTTCTGCTTATATGGCCGCTGAACCAAATCAACTTCCATCTACTTGTACAGATATTACTAGCCAATTTGGTGGCAAGGCTTACAATCTAAGAGCCGCTCCAAGGGGTGCAATTGTTGTTTGGCCTAAGGCAGAAGCAAGCCCTCACGGACACATTTCTGTCTCTCTAGGTAATGGTATAGAAGCAAGCGATCATATTGCCCCACAAATGACAAATTACAGAGGTAATACAACTGACTTTAAAGTATTTATGCCAAAAGACGGGATTATGCAAAAGCCAAAATAAAATAACTTTTTTGAAATCTATCAAAAGCAGAACTATAAAAAAGCCTGAACCAGACTATTAGCTGAAGTAGTTTAGCTAAAAAAATTTTAGGGTACAAACCTTTCAAACAGAAACAAAAATGAAAATAATTATTGAGTGCGCCTTGCCAGAGGATGACTTAAGCCAGAGGTTGATTTCTCAAATTTTTAGATTTTTATTTTTGTACCGTAGCAAGCTTGTAAATAGTAAAATATTAAAAAGGCCAGAGAGTAATGAAAATCAAAAATTTTACAGCAATAATTCAACAAGAAGACAATGGTTATGTTTCATTCTGCCCAGAACTTGATATAGCTAGTCAGGGTAATACAATCCAAGAAGCAAAAATGAATTTATCCGAAGCGATTCAGCTTTTTTTTGAAATAGCTTCTTCTGATGAAATAAATGAGAGGCTTTCTTCGGAAATATACATGGGGACACCGCAAGGCTCTTATTACTCCACAATTTTAAAACAACCGATTGAAAACACTATTTGCTAAAGAATTTTGCTTGTAAACCCCCTCCGCCCCCTTGACAGGGGGAACTCAACGTTTCGTGCTTTGGAATTTATGTTTAAATTGGCATATTTATTTTAGAAATCATGCCTAACTAAGAGCATTAAAGCTTAATTTTACTATTTAAAAATATCGCAGAAAAACACTTAAAAAACCGCTAGTTCCCCCTGTCAAGGGGGCGGAGGGGGTTTCTTAATTTTAAATTTGCACCAATAAAGGCTCTAGAAGATTAGTTTCAGCAAATCATGGGGTAGCTCTCAAACAGAAAATAATTTAGTATTGAATCAAATTTTGGTTTATTATTTAATTTGACTTATAATTTTTATATTCTGTGCAGTAAAAAGCAAGCAATGAAGAGTTTATTTTTCTTTACTTTAATTTTTTTCTTGGCTTTTAATGAGCCTTCTTGGGCTGGTAATTGGTTGAATTGCAAAAAACAGCAGGTACGTAATGCTAAAATAGATTGTTCAAAATATGAAAACCAAGGGCAAAATAACTCTAAAGCAGAGCAAAAAGATAATCCAAAGCCCGAATCCGCAAACACAGTCCAAAAAATAGAGCAAAATGATCAAAAATAAAAATTTCGCTAAAGCCGCTTTTATGCTTTTCTGTAGCTGTTTTTTGAGTGCGTGGCAAATTAAAGCCGAAGAAATGCCACTCGATACAATTTCTAAAGACTCCACTGACATAAGCGATCCAAACGAATCTTTGGGCAATTTTGACCGCGCTGTAACCATTAAACAAATTGAAATTACAGGCAATCAAATGGTTCCAACCGAAATTATTCTTGAAAATTTAAAAACTAAAATTGGCTCTAAATTTAGTCGGCGCAAAATTGCATTTGATTTACAGTCTTTAAATAATTTAGGTTATTTTGACCGCGACAAATTACTGGCTGTGCCCATTCCAAAAGGAGATGAAGGTGTTGTCCTTCGTATTCAAGTTGTCGAAAATAAACCAATTACGGGTTTAATCATAAAAGGAAACGAATTAGTTAATAAAACGCAAATTGAAGAATTTTTAACACCAATCGTGGGAATGCCTCGTAGTACAACCCAAATTCGCTCGGCGGTTGAAAAAATTGAAAAAATTTATCACGATAAAGGCTATTTGCTTGCGGCTGTTACCGAATTACATTTTGATCCAGACGGCTATTTAACTGTTTCAATCGACGAAGGCAAAATTGACAAAATTGAATTTGAAGGCAATGAAAAAACCAAGGACGATTATTTACAGCGCATAATGCCGCAGAATGTAAAAGAAGGCCAAGCCTATAATGAAGAAGCGGTTATTAAGGTTATGGAAGGCTTGCAAAAAAGCGGCTTCTTTAAAGATGTGAAGCGTGAAATCAAACCTTCACCCGAAGATCCAAATAAACATATTTTAACTTTTAAGCTTGAAGAACAAAGAACCAAATCTATGAGCTTAGGCACTGGAATTGGAAACTTAAATGGTGTTTTTGGAACCGTTAGTTTTACAGAGCCTAATTTTAGAGGCCAAGGCGAAACAATTAGTTTTTCAGGCCAAGCTGGAACTGGTATTGTAACCGCCATTGATGGTGATACTGGTGGTCGTTTTGCTCGCCGTGGCAATTATATGTTTAGTGCCAATTATACAGATCCTTTTGTCGGTACTTCAGATGTATCTTTGGGCTTAAACTCTAGTGCTCAGCAATTTGGTAGTTGGATTGTAGATTCGACTGTACAAAGAACCTTAAGAGGCGGTTTTACTCTTTCTAAGCCTTTGGATTGGGGTGGTAAAAATAGGTGGTCAGTTCAAAACGGCTTCACTTTAAGCACCAATGATTTAACCGATTTTGGAACTTCAGCTAAAGACAAATTGGTAAGTTCTCTTATCGAAAGAGGAAAAACCTCAGCCGAAGCTAATGCCGAAGCGACTAGCCTAAGAAGAAAACAATTAAAAGAAGGTTTTTACGCTGATTTAACACCTAGCTTGGTTTATCGTAATTTTGATGAAAGTGGCTCTGGTTGGCGCAATACAATTTTTGGTGGCCCTTCTTTAGGTTTGGGTGGTGCGGGTTCTTATCTTTCGGCTGGTGTTGATGCTAGAAGATATATAAAACTAAGCGATGATGGTTGGTATTTCAAAAATGCTTCTCATGCCGAAAGTTTATTGGGTAGCCCTGCTGATTTCCGAAATTTAAAACTTGGTGGCCCATATGGAATGCGTGGTTATAGGCAATTTAGTGATATTGGAATTGGTACTACTATGCTTACCAATACGGCCGAACTTTCTATTCCTTTCACGATTCCTAAAAATCCAATCAAAGATACTAAATTGGTTTTATTTAATGACCTTGGCTGGGTTGGTGGTCAAAGTCGTTTAAATTCACTTTATGACCGCAAATCTTTTGCCGCTAGCATTGGAGCTGGATTTGAATTTAATCTTCCTTTTATGGGGCCTTTGCGTGTTGATTATGGTGTTCCACTTCTTAGAGCTGATAATAAGAGCTTTTGGAGTGGCCGTGTTCACATTAATGCTGGTTCGCAATTATAATTATTTTTTGGAGAATTTAAATATGAAAAATATTTTGGGCATTTTTGTTTTTTTTGTTTTTATCATTTCACCACTTACCGCTTTTGGAGCAGGTGAATTGGGAGTTGTTGATAATGGTAAAATTCTAGAGCAATATTCAGGCGCACGTGAAGCACAAAAAAAGGTTACTGAGGCAAATAAAGAACTTCAAAAAACCTTTGCCAATTTAACCGCCGACCTAGAGACAAGCTTGCAAGATAAAAATTTAAGCCAAGCTCAAAAGTTGCAAAAACGCAAAGAAGTGCAAGATAGATTTGAGGCTGAAAAGAAAAAACTCGATTTAATGGTAGAAAGTACACGCCAAGAAATCGAAAGCAAAATCGAAAAAGCGATTCAAGAAGAAGCCAAAGCAGAAGGGCTTTCAATGGTTTTAGCTAAAAATATCGCTTTTTATGGCGGCAGAGATATTACTAATAATGTTTTAGCCCGTTTAAAATAATTTTTTATGCCTAAAAAGCTTGGAATTATTGCGGGTGAAGGTAGTTTGCCACGTACACTCTCGGTTAATGCCAAAAAAGCTGGCTATGAAGTCTATGCAATTGGAATCAATCTAAAAGCTTTTCTAGACTTACAGGGCAAATATACAGACGCAAAACTAATACCAGCTTCTCAGGCTCTTAAATGTTTTAATTATCTTAAAGAGCATGAAGTGAAAGAATTGGTTTTTATCGGCAAAGTGCATAAACTGTGGGCAATTGCGCAAATTCCTTTTTTAGACGAAATGGCCAGAACTTGCCTCAAAAGAATGATTGATTTGCAGGATAATACTTTTCACCAAGCAATTCATCAATTCGCAGAAGAAAATGGTTTTAAGGTCATTCCGCAAGTACAATTTCTGCAAGATTTACTCGCTAGCAAAGGCCATTTTACTTCTCGAGAATTAACCTCAGCCGAAAATTTAGATATTATATATGGTTTTGAAATGGCTCAAAAAGCCTCAGAGCTAGAAGTTAGCCAAATGGTGGTTGTTAAAAATCGCTCAGTAATGGCTTTTGAAGCCGCAGAAGGGACAGACAAAACTATTGAAAGAGGTTGCAAATTGGCTCGCAAAGGTGGCGTTGTGGTTAAAGTCGCTTGGAAAAAACAATCGGATAAATTTGACTTACCAACTATTGGCCCACGCACAATTCAAACTATTGCAAAAAACAAAGGCTCAGTTTTGGCGATAGAAGCTGGTAGCACCTTTATTGCCGAACCAGAAAAAACAATTGCTTTAGCAAATAAACTTAAAGTTGCGCTTTTGGCTTTATAGCTTGAGTAAAGCCTTTAAAAGGTCTAAATCTTGCTGAAAAGTAATTTTAAAATTTAAATGATAAGCCTCAACTATTTTGACAGGAAAACCTAAATTCTCTACCAAGCAAGCATCGTCTGTGGCCTGAAAATTTTGCTTTTGAGCCATTTCTAAAGCACGCTGAAAAATTAAACGGTCAAAAGCTTGCGGGGTTTGTGCGGCCCATAAATGTTGTCGGGGAATGGTTTTTTGAATAAAATTGTCTTTAGTTTGTTTAATGGTGTCATTGATTGGGCTTGCCAAGAGAGCGGCTTTGTATTTTAAAGTATTTTGTAAAAGCTCTTGTAAATCGTTTTTGTGCACTAAAGGCCGCGCGCCATCATGAATGAAAACATATTCTGAATTGATTTCAGCAAAACCTTTGTTTACAGAACTCTGCCTTGTAGAACCACCTTTTAAGAAACATAATTTGCTGTTGTGTACTTTAGCTTTTTCTTCTAAACGGCTTAAAACAAGCTTATTTGGCTCAAAGTCCTCGGGTAGCATTAAAACAATTTTTCGGCAAAAAGGTGCAATCGCTTCTAAGCTTTTTTCGATGACGGTATAATTTTTATTAATTTCGCAAAACTGCTTAGGAATTTCTAAACCAAAGCGTTTACCAGAGCCAGCGGCCAATAAAATACTTTCAAAATCATTTTTCAATTTTATTTTCTTGCACAGCCACTGTCTCTAAAGATTTAGGTTTGACCAGTTTAACCAAAATATGTGGTGGCAAATTGGTTTGAATTTTCTTTACGGCTTCAAAAGTTTTGGTGTTTAAAACTAAAAATCTACCGTCAGATTCACTGCCAACCAGCACTTCAGATTCACTAATTAAATTAATTATATTAGGAAACTTTAAGGGTTCTTTGATGTCTTTCGTCTCTGTTTGATAAGTTTCGGCATCCACTAAATAAATTTTCTTTTCATTGCCATCTAAAACATAAATTTTATTTTCTTTGGGCGAAATAGTTAAAGAATTAATATTTGAATCAAAACTAATATTTTTTACAACTTCTGTTTTATTTGGTTCAATTAAAGACAAACTATTTTGGCCCCTGTTTAAAACAAAAAGTTTATTTTCATTCAGCCAGCTCATTTCGGTTGGTCCTTCTTCTACTTTAATTTCGCTCAAGCGAGAAACAGCACTACCTTTTAAATCGGCCAAATAAACCTTATTCAAAGCCGTAGAACTAATAGCCAATATATTTTGCTCGGGGCTAATTGCCAAATGAGAAGGTCTTTCGCCAACCAATAACGAAGAAACTTGTTTTAAATTATCTCTTTGTAAAACTTCCACCCTATTTTTTAGAGTGCTAACTACAAAAACATACTCTTTCGTGCAGGCAATTGCGCCCAAACCCAACTTTTTATTATGCTCGGCAATCGCTAAAGGCTCTTTATTTGCATCATATGCTTCAGCTTGCTTTTTGGCTTTATGCACTTTCTCAAAGGCTGTACGCAAAATAGGTTGTTTATTTTCTTTTTCTTGCTTGCTATAAAGTTCAATGGTATTCAAAGCCGTTGGCTCAATTTTTACCTTATTTAAAACTTTGTCTGCTACCGAAAAATCATAAACTTGGTCGGTCGCAAAATCACTAAAATAAATATGTCCTTCGCAAGAGGCGGCTCCCCAAGGCATAATACCCGCAGACACTTGGCCAGTTTCGGTAATATTATCTAAATCCAATCTCACCAAATGGCCGAGAGAGCTTAAATAATACCAATTGTCGGCTTTTGCAAATGACTGAATAATTGCCGAAAATAAAAGACAAATCAATAAATATTTTTTCATGTTAGCGATCCTTTAGTTTAAGCCAAAAGTTCTGAGAACCGATTAAAAGAGCCATTCCAATTGCAATTCGGATAAGTCCGCGTGTCAAGCTATTAAAAGGGCTATAATTGCCTCCCAAGAAAATTCCTAAGGCTATCATTAAACCAATTATTAAAAATCCTCGCCAGCCCCAAGCCTTAGCCCAACCAAAGAAACAATTTACTAAATTATTCTCCAGTTTTCTAGCGGCTTCAATTGAGCGGTTAGCACTTTTAGACAAAAGAAATTTTCCTTTAAAAAAACCAATTGTTAAGGCCAAAGCCAAAAAAAGCAATAAAGAGAGTCCAACCGAATCTGCGCCAAATAACATAAAAGAGCCGCTCCAAATCAAGCGTATTCCTCCAATTGTCCACAGGCAAGCCAGAATTATAATTGTCCAGATTTGTGCTTTAGTCAATATTATATTTTAGAAAGGGCAATATAATTAAAACATAAATACTTTTATTTGAGAAAGAGAATTTATTTTTATTTACAAAATAATCTCAACTCAATACTGTCTTCAAGTAATTGAGCTTTTCTTTAATATCAAATTGGTGATTTCCCACAAAAAAGCCGTTTCGGTCTATATAGTCAGCATTTTGTAAATTACCATAAATTTCATAATCAAAATATTTTACAACTTCATTTTTTGCAAAATTGCCAGCCACAATCGGGCGAACATCAATTTTTGCATTCAATAATTTTTGGGTTAATTCTTTTCTATTTAATCCCGAGTCTTCCCTGATAATCAATGAAAAGCCAAACCAACTACTTTTTCCAATTTCTTTTTGAATTATAAATCTATTGTCATTTTGAAATAATTTTTGAAAGTATTCGGCATTTTTTCTTCTTTCTTCAATAAAGCTTGGTAATTTTTTTAATTGTTCAATTCCTATGGCTCCGCTCATTTCAAGGGGACGAACATTGTATCCTGGTAAAATAAATTTAAATGATTCTTCAAATGGATTATCACTTTTTATACCAGTTAATTTATTTATTTTAGGTAAATGCCTAGTCCAGCCATGCGAACGTATAGAAAGCAAAATGTGATAAAGTTCTTCATCATCTGTTCCTATTAATCCACCTTCCATAGTAGAAATATGATGACTAAAAAAAGTACTAAAAGTCCCCATTAATCCAAAAGATCCCGTTTGTTTTCCTTCAAAAGTAGCTCCTAATGATTCACAATTATCTTCAAGTAATATTATATTTTTGTCTTTAATTATATTATTAATAGTAGTAAAATCATTTGAATTACCAAGTAAATTTACGGCAAATATCAGTTTTGTTTTAGGTGAAATTGCCTTTTGTAAAGCCTCTAGATCAAAGTTTAATGTTTCTAGGTCAATATCTACAAATTTAAGTTTTAAACCATATTGATAAAGCGGATAATAGGTAGTAGACCAAGAAACTGCTGGTACAATAACTTCATCTCCGGCTTTTAATGGAGCATTTTTTTTATAAAATAAAGCCGCAATTGCCAATAAATTAGCCGATGAACCTGAATTAACCATTACACTATATTTGCGATTTGTATATTGTGCAAATTCTTTTTCAAATTGCTCAACATATTTGCCCATTGTATACATATTAAATTCAATAACTTTTTGTATGGCAATAATTTCTTGCTCTTTCCAAGTGCTACTTGCCAAAGGATAATTGTTTTCTTGATTCATTTTTGCAAAGCCTCTTTCATAAAAAATTGATATGTTTTTTTTATACCATCTTTCAAATTAGTTTGAGCCACCCAATTTAAGGCCTTTTGTTTGCTTATATCTAATAGTTTTTGTTTCATACCAATTGGCTTGCTTAGATCATAGCTGAACTGCCCTTTATAACCAAGTACCTCTGCAATAGTTTGATAATATTCATTAATACTAAAATCGTATCCTAATCCTATATTCATAATTAAAGGCAAAGAATCAAAATTATTAATCGCTTTAATTATAAAGTCAGCTAAATCACCAACATACATAAATTCCCGTCTAGCCGAGCCATCACCCCATATTTCAAGTTCTGTTTTATTATTAATTTTCGCTTCATGTATTTTTTTTATAACGGCTGGAATCATGTGCGAATGCTTTGGATCAAACTTATCCCAGCGGCCATACAAATTACAAGGAATTAAAGTTTTATACTGGTATTCATTATTTTGCTTGCTTAAATACTCGCAAAGTTTCAAAAGAGCCACCTTAGCTAACGCATATCCTTCATTTGTTGGTTCTAATTCACCTTGTAAAATATATTCTTCTTTAAGTGGATTTTGTATATTTCTGGGATAAGAGCATGAACTACTAAGATTAAGAAAGCGCTTAATTCCAACTTCCTGAGCGGCTTTTACAAGATTTAAACCCATTAATAAATTATCCGAAAGAAAAGCATATGGATTATTAATATTGGCCTGAATACCACCAACCCTTCCAGCACAATGAATAATTAAATCTGGTTTCTGTGAATTTAAATAATCGAATATTTCAGTATAGTTTAGTAAGTTTATTTCTGTACTGGTAGGTGCCAGAATAAAGAAAGAATTTATTTCTGGATGTTCAAGTAGATTTTTCCCAACCATGCCAGAAGAACCTGTTATACAGACCTTCATAAATAACTTTTAATAAATATTTTGCTATGATTCTAGCATATTAAAATAAACTTTCTAATGAGTACAAAAAAAGCTTTAATAACTGGTATAACGGGGCAAGATGGTTCTTATTTAGCAGAATTACTTCTTTCTAAGGGTTACGAAGTGCATGGAATAATCCGAAGAGCCAGTAGTTTTAATACAACCAGAATTGACCATTTACTGGAAGATATTCATAATCAAAAACCTAAAGTTTGTTTACACCATGGCGACTTAACTGATTCTAGTGGCCTTCGCCGAATAATAGAAAAAATACAACCTGTCGAAATTTATAATCTTGCGGCTCAATCACATGTTCGTATTTCTTTTGATCAGCCTGAATATACCGTAGATGTTGATGCTTTGGGAACACTCAGAATATTAGAAGCGATTAGAGAATATGAAGAAAGAACAGGGCAATTAATTCGATATTATCAAGCTATAGCAAACCCAGACTAAAAGGATCTATGTATAATTTTAAAAAAGTGTTCAA
>CANLTT010000004.1 GCA_947494115.1 Candidatus Caenarcanales bacterium | reverse complement strand
ACCTCAAATCTTTCACTAACTTAATCTTGGGTCATTCCCTCTTCAAGAGCCTGAATTACCCTCTTTCTTAAATCCATTGAATATGCCATTTCTTTATTATACTGCTTTGTTTATGGGGAACGCTATAATCAAGAAAATCAAATTTAAAATTCAAATTAATAGCTATGTAATTAAATTAATGGGAGCGTCCCGATTTTAAAAAATTTACAAATTCTTGCCTCGGCTTTACTTCTCTGGATGATGATCAAGGTGGTTTATCACCCCCGAACCCCCTGAAAGGGGGCTTTCAGAGGGGAAACTTGGATATTTGGGGTTTTGTTCTAAATACAAATAAAAAGAAAAAATACTTGACTCTGCTCTTCAGAAGCCCCCTTTCAGGGGGTTGGGGGTTGTATTGGAGATCTTGCAAAATTTTCGGTTGATTTTCTTTAATATTCAAAATCGGGATGCTCCCAAATTAATTATTTGCCAAAAGTAAATCTAAGCAAAATTCTTTAGCAAATAATGCTTACACAGAGGTATTACACAAAACCGTGAAGTGATAAAGGTTTAATTCAGTTTACAAATTGCAATACCGTACTGACAAACCGCCATAAAAAGCAAAAACTAAATAATTAAATAAAACTAAAAATTTATGATTTATGCTTGCTTTATCGTTTTTAGTATTATACATTTAATCTTGTTATTACTAAATTATTCATAAAATTAAAATGCTGTCCCCAATAAGTCAAAGATTTGTAAAATACTATCAATCAAGTCAAAAAATGAATAGCCAAGATAGACAAGCATCAAGGGCAGAAGAGCGTCAAGAATATGAACCATTGATAAGGTTTAAGTTAGGGAAATTAGTCCTGTATGTTTCATCCGAAAACACAGGCATGATAGAAGAGATAAAAAAAGCACAAGAAGCATATACACAACGAAAAACAAGTGAGCCGGAAGCACCAGAAGCAAACACACAACAACAAGAAACTAAATCACAACCTCAAGTACAACAAGGAGGAAGAATTATTGGTGGGTCGGACGTTTCACAACTAGAGGAGGCGATTCGTCGAAAGACAGGTAAGGAAGAATATGTGCCACGGTTCTCTCCAAGCGATAGAGGTATGTTTCGTACCAAAAAACAAAACCCTTAGATTCTAAGCTAGTATTAAAAGCAAAAAACTTCAAATGCTAGATTCAAAGGTTTTACCGTTAATACTTTCAGCCCAAAGTTTTAATTTTGACCAAAGCTTGCCAAGGTGGTGCTTTTGCACAGACAGCCGCCAAATCGAGCCAAATAGTTGGTTTATAGCTTTTAAAGGAATAAATTTTAATGGGCATAATTTTTTGCAAACGGCTCTAGCGGCTGGAGCTAAAGGTTTAATTGTCAGCGAAAAACCAAGCGAAAATTTAGAAGTGCCCGTTTTGCTTGTTCCAGACACGCTTAAGGCTTATCAGCAAATTGCAAATTATCAGCGCAAAACCTTAAAACCGCTTGTAATTGGCATAACTGGCAGTAATGGTAAAACTACCACTAAAGAAATTTTGGCTAAAGTTCTTTCTGAAAAATATAAAGTGCTGGCAACTTCGGCGAATGAAAATAATGAAATCGGTGTTCCCAAGACCATTTTAAAGGCCAATGAACAAACCGAAATTATAATTGTAGAATGCGGAATGCGTGGTTTGGGGCAAATTGCCGAATTAACTTTAATTGCTGAACCAGACTATGCGATTATTACAAATATTGGCACGGCTCATATTGGCTTATTGGGTTCTCGTGAAGCAATTGCCCAAGCTAAAGCCGAAATTTTTATAAATCTGGCTAATAATAAAACCGCTTTAATACCAATAAATGAGCCTTTATTAGAAATTTGGAAAAATAAAGCTCTTTCAAAAACAAAATTTATACAATTCGGTAATTTTGAGAATGCCCAATTTAAGCCGCCAAACACGCATTTTATTTATCATGGGCAAAACTTTTATTTACAAACTTCTAATTTGGCTTTAATTAGTAATGCTTGCGCTGTCATTGATTTGGCTTTTGAGCTTGGCTTAAATAAAACGCAAATTCAGAATGGTTTAAATAAATTTTTACCCGAAGCGGGTCGAGGCCAAATCAAACAGCTTGCTTCTGGTGCTTATTTGATTGATGAAACTTATAATGGAAACCCCGATTCAGTTTTGGCTTTAGCTTATTCAATGCATAAACTGAGCGAAACTAAAAAAAAGGTTTTGGTTTTGGGCGCAATGGCCGAGCTTGGCGATTTAGAAGAAAAGCTTTTAAGCCAATTAGCCAGTCAAATCAAAGACTTAATTGATCAATTTGTTTTTGTTGGTGCTCAAAACGAAAAACTTTATAAAGCTTTAAAAACAAAGTCGGTTTTATTTGAGGCCAAAGAAGAAGCTTTAGAATTTTTGAAACCTTATTTAAATTCGGAGGAATATATTTTAGGTTTTAAAGCCTCTCGTTCAGCCAAACTAGAAGAACTTGTACAAAAAATTCAAGATAGTTTTTCCGAAACCGAACAAACTTCATGAATCATTTCAATCGCTAAATCGCTTAATTCTTCTGGAGATAAACTAGAAAAGTGCTTCCAGAGCAAGTCTACATATTGTTCTTGGTTTTTTAGCTCTGGGTAAGCCTGAAACAAATCTTCGGGCACAGAATATGCTCTATAACTATTAATTGCTCTCACGAGGTCAAGCGATTGGCTAATTTCGCAAATATCTGATTTTTGATGAGAATTACGAATAGCTTCTTCACAAGAATTTAAAAAACGAAACCACAACTCACTGTTATAGTCAATTACTTTATTAAAATCGTCAAATTGATATTCTTTCATAGCCCACCTATTTGTTTTATCTGTTTTTAAGTTAATGAGCAAAGGTTAAAAATAGATTTAGAAACTCAATTTAATTTTGAAACGGCGGGTTTTACATTGTTTAATAGCAAATTCGCTTGGGCAAATAAAACCCTCAACTTGCGCTATTTCGTTCACAGAGACGCTCAATTCAAGTTTCGATCTAAATTGTTTCTTTTTGGTTTTGCTATACTATTATTCTAAACTCTATAAACTAACTTAAAAAATGTCGCAAATAAATTTAGAACAAGCTACCAAAGCACTTTCTACCGTTCAAGATCCAGATTTACATAAAGATTTAATCACCCTAAATATGGCTCGTAGCATACAAATTTTAGATGGCGGCAAAGTAAAATTTAATTTAGTTCTCACCACTCCAGCCTGCCCACTTAAAGCCAAAATCGAAGAAGATTGCAAAAATGCTTTGATACAAGCGGGAGCCAGCGAGGTCGAAATTGAAACTACCGCCGAAGTTAGAGGATTTAAAGGCTTTAGCACCAAACAACCAATAGCTGGAGTTAAAAATATTGTGGCGGTTAGCTCTGGAAAAGGTGGCGTTGGCAAAAGCACGGTTAGTGTAAATTTAGCAATTGCGCTTAGCCAATTAGGAGCCAAAGTTGGTATTTTAGATGCCGATATAACTGGGCCTAATATTCCTTTAATGCTTGGTGTAAAGCAAAAGCCAGACTTAAGTTCTGATAATAAAATGATAATGCCTCTTGAAAACCATGGCATAAAAATAATGTCAATGGGGCTTTTGCTCGGTGATAATGAGCCAGTTGTTTGGCGTGGGCCTATGTTGCACAGTGCTATTAATCAGTTTTTGCGTGAAGTGGCTTGGATCGATTTAGATTATTTAATTATTGATCTTCCACCCGGTACTGGTGATGCGCAACTTACTTTAGGGCAGGCCGTGCCAATTGGCGGAGCAATTATTGTTTCTACCCCGCAAGACGTGGCTTTGATGGATAGCAAAAAAGGCCTAAATATGTTTAGACAAATACAAGTTCCTATTTTGGGAATTATCGAAAACATGAGCTATTTTATTGCGCCAGACACAGGAAAACGCTATGAAATTTTTGGCCATGGCGGAGCTAAAGAGGCCGCTGAGCAATTACAAATTAATTTTTTAGGTCAAATTCCACTGCAATCAAATATCAGAGAAGGCGGAGACAAAGGTTTACCAATTACAATCTCTGATCCCCAAGGCGAAATTGCCCAAGCTTTCTCTCAAATTGCGCAAAAAGTGGCGGCTAATTTAAGTATTTGCGCTGTAGAAGAAGAAAATGGGCAAGCTCGCACGGCAGTTAAAGCTTAATTTTCAAAAACTAAACCTTGTTCTTTGCGTGGATCTGATGAGCCATTTAACAAATTATCTTTATAGTTTAGTTCAATGGCCTGAACCGACCAATAGAAGTTTTTCCAAACGGCTTGCTCTGGGGTTGGGAAAACATAATTATATGGCTTTAGAATAGGCTCTAGCTTTTCTTTGTTTTCGATATAAACATGGTCTGGTTGCCATTGATGATGCACACGGGGAGCAGTTACAGCTTGTTCAATTGGCATTTTATGGTCTAGATAAGCCAAAAGAGTGTTTAAAACTGCGCTAATAATTGTAGAGCCGCCCGGGCTACCTAAAGCCAAAATTGGTTTATTTTCTTTATTAAAAACAATTGTTGGACTCATAGAGCTTAAGGGCGTTTTGAAAGGTTGCGGCATATTTAAATTATTGCCAATTAAACCATATTGATTAGCTACCGCATTGGGCAAGCTAAAATCATCGAGAGTATTATTTAAAAGTATGCCAGTTTTAGGCACAACAAAGCCAGAACCTAAGCCGCCATTAAGTGAAATCGTAATTGCAACAATATTGCCTTCTTTGTCAGCGACCGTAAAATGAGTGGTTTCGGGTTTTTCGTCCGTATTTAGAGTAAAAACTTCTTCGCTAGGAATAGCTTTAGGGCTTTGTTTAATGCGTTCGGCAATTTGTTTGGCATATTTTTTGTCTAAAAGCGCCGAAACTGGAATTTGATTAAAACGTGAATCGCCTAATTTGGTGGCTCTGTCGGCAAAACTAAAACGCAAAGCCTCAATTAAATAATGCAATCTTTCGGGGTCTTGATGAGCTAAAGCTGGCATATTAAAATTTTCAAGAATATTTAAAGCTTCAAGCAGACACACACCACCAGAGCTTGGCAAAGGAAAAGAACAAATTTTATTTTCTCGGTAATTGCCGCACAAAGGCTTTAATTCATAAACACGGTAATTTTTTAAATCTTGCGTACTAATAAAATTTTGCGTTGAGCTTATAATGCTTTTAGCCAAAACACCATTATAAAAAGCTTGCTTGCCGCCAGCAGAGATAATTTGCAAAGTATTAGCTAAATCGGTTTGCTTTATTTTTTGGCCTATATCAGGAATTTTGCCTTCTGGAAGATAGATTTGAGCACCACTTGGAAAACCCAAAAGAACCTTTTCACGGGTTTTAATCGCTGAATACAAACTTTGATTAACGGGAAAACCTTGGCGGGCAGTTTGAATAACTGGTTTTAAAGAGGCTTGACGAGATAATTTACCATATTTAAAACGCAAATATTCAAAGCCAGCCACAGTACCAGGCACACCAGCTGATTTTGCGCCATCTCGAAAATTATATTCAAATTTATTAATAGCTCTGGGTGCCCGTTCTCGAAAATCAATTGCTTTAAGTTCTTTGGTTTTAGCTAAATAAATTAAGGCAAAGCCGCCGCCACCAATGCCACAACCTTGAGGTTCAACCACTCCAAGCGCATAACCAACTGCAATTGCTGAATCTATCGCATTGCCGCCTTGACCCAATATTTGTGCACCGATTTGGCTGGCAATTGGGTTTTTAGAAGTTACTAAACCTCTCGGGAAGCTGTTTTTGCCGAAGGCTGAATTTGTAACAAATAAAAGAAAAAACAAAAACAAATATTTAAAAATTTTCAAGTTTATAGGGAATTCAGGGTTATGCAACATTATTTCACGGGCATGATGAGATCTCAATTATAAAAAACTGTCAACCTATAAAAAATGAGTAGTAATGTCCAAGAAATCGAGCGATCAGCCATTGCCAAGCTAAAAGAAGGCGATTTGCCAATGGCGATTGAATTATTTAAACAAGCCATTTTGCAAGGCTCTCAGAATTTTTCTTGTCGTTTTTTGCTGAGCCGCTCTTTGCTTGAACTAGAAAGAGGTGTTTGTGCTGAATTTACCGAAAACTGCGAATTAATTTCCCAAATCAATGAAATTTCATATGAGAAAATTTATACCCATCAAGAGTCTCAAAGAGGTTAAGTCTGGCTTTAACTTTAAAAAACTGCTAGAAAAGTTTCAAAAAAAGCAGTCTACAAATAAACCAGTTTCTTCGCTAATTCTGGGTAAAACTGCTGGCTTTGCCGACTTTTTGCCAAATAATACTTGGGAATGGTTTGTGAGTTTATAAATAAAAATTTGTGAATTTGTAAATAAAAAACTTTTAACTAATTTTAGAAACTTTTTCGGATAATTCTGAGCTTTTTTGAATGGCTTCAATTGCCAAATCAGCAACTTCATGTTCATTCAATTTTAAAAGATGTTTCCAAATTGTCCTTAAAGAATCTTCCATAACTTTGCGCTGGCCTAAAGGCATTTTTTTGAGTACATTACTAATATCTTGGTCTTGCCGAAAAAAATAAACCGCACATAAAACATTGGCTACATGGCTAACTTCTCGGGCCAGCTCACTTTCTTGCCGATTCAGCCTGTTTTCAAGGGCTTTACTTAAAAGTGCCTCGGTTAATTTACCGCAAGCTCTTAAGTAATTATTCAATAAACCAAAACTGTTTAAACCTAAATTATCGCCTTCTGCCGTGCTCATAAAAATTAATCCTTTCTCTCTCAATGTATAAACACAAAGTAAAGAAATCCCTAAGAAGAAAGATTAATTTCGTTTAATTTGTTTAAGGTTTTCTAGCGACAATTCTCAAGCGTACATAATCAGCATAATGTCTTTCATCTTCGGCTAAATTATCTAACATTTCGGCCACCGCTGAATCTATAATTTTGGCTCTCTTGCTGACTGGAACATTCTGAAAAAATAAAATACCAAAAATATTTACCCAGTCTCTAAAGTCGGCTTGTCCGTTTTCAATTAAAGTTGGCCTTTCAAAGCTAAAAGCGGCCGAAACCATTAAACCATTTTTTTCGAGCAAGCTTGTATATTCGCCCAAAGAAGGAAAATAAAACACTTCTTCCAAAGGCACATTTTTATAATCGGCTTTGCAAATAGCATTTTGAATGGCCTGAATAATTTGATTAACATTGCCTTTGGCTCCCAGCTCGGCAATAAAGCGGCCACCTTTTTTAAGAGACTTATAAATATTGGCAATTACTTTTTCTTGTTCGGGTATCCAATGCAAAACCGCATTACTAAAAATTGCATCAACTGGCTTTTCAAAACAAAAATCAGTCGCATCGGCTTGCTGAAATTCTAATTGGCTATATTTGCTTCTTGCTCTTTCTAGCATAGTTTCTGATTGATCTAAACCGATAACAACTGCACCCCTTTGGGCAATTTGATTGGTTAAATCACCTGTTCCGCAACCCAAGTCCAAAATTAATTCGCCTTTTTGAGGATTAAGTAAATCAATTAATTCTCGGCCATATTCAGAGACAAACCTAAAAGAATGATCGTAAATATTAGCGTTCCATTCAGACATAAAATTAAATAAATTTGTGTTTTGATTTTAGCCTAAATTCAGAGCTAAAATATTGGCATACTGAAAAATTCAATAAACAAAATGTCAGATTCCAAAGATAAATTTTTTGATTCTATTTACGCTTTAATTGTGCAAACTTCTACCAATTTGCCCGCTGATGTACGCCTTGCCCTCAAAAAAGCTCGCCAAAAAGAAAATGCTTCAACCAGAGCTGGAATTGCATTATCAACTATTGCACAAAATATTTATCTGGCCGATGAAAATGTGCTACCACTTTGCCAAGACACTGGAATGCCAACTTTTAAAATTAAAACCCCAATTGGCTTTAATCAAATTGAACTCAAAAAAATTATTGACCAAGCCATTTCTAAGGCCACCGAAGACGGCAAACTAAGAACCAATTCCGTAGACAGCTTAACAGGAGCCAATTCTGGTAATAATTTAGGCTTAGGCTCACCTGTCGTTTATTTTGAGCAATGGGAAAAAGACTATCTCGAAGTAAAGCTCATCTTAAAAGGCGGTGGCTGTGAAAATAAAAATATTCAATATAGTTTACCTTGCGAACTTGAAGGTTTGGGCAAAGCTGGCCGTGATTTAGATGGTATTAGAAAATGCATTTTGCACTCTGTTTATCAAGCTCAAGGACAAGGTTGTAGTGCTGGTTTTATTGGTGTTTGCATTGGTGGCGACCGTACAACTGGTTATTCTTTTGCCAAGGAACAATTATTTCGCTCTAACCTTGATACAAACCCACACCCAGAATTAGCCCAATTAGAAGAATATATTATAGAAAAAGCTAATACTCTTGGCATAGGAACCATGGGTTTTGGCGGCGAAACGACTTTATTAGGTTGCAAAGTTGGAGTTCTCAATAGGCTTCCAGCCAGCTTCTTTGTTTCGGTAGCTTATAATTGTTGGGCTTTTAGACGTTTAGGAATACAAATTAATGCCAAAACTGGTGAAACAAATAAATGGTTATACAAAGACCTAGAGCCAGCCCAAAACCAAGAAAATATTTCGGTTAAATTTGAAGAAGAACCTTTAAAACTTACAGGTCAAGAAATCAATCTTTGTCCTCCCGTTTCAGAAGAGCAAATTCGCAAATTAAAAGTAGGAGATATTGTTTTAATTAGCGGCAAGCTGTTTACAGGCCGAGATGCAATTCATAAACATTTAAGCACCAATATCGCCCCCGTTGATTTAAATGGGCAAATTATTTATCATTGCGGCCCTGTGGTGATTAAAGACAAAAATACGGACGAATGGCAAATTAAAGCCGCTGGCCCAACTACCAGTTCACGAGAAGAACCTTATCAGGCTGATATAATTAAAAAGTTTGGTTTGCGTGCTGTAATGGGCAAAGGCGGAATGGGAGCTAAAACCTTAGCTGGTCTTCAAGAAAGTGGAGCTGTTTATTTAAATGCTGTGGGTGGAGCCGCTCAGTTTTATTCTGAAAGCATTAAAAAAGTTAATAGTGTTAATTTTCTTGAATTCGGTATTCCAGAGGCAATGTGGGAATTAGAAGTCGAAAATTTCCCAGCAATTGTAACTATGGATTCTCATGGAAACAGTCTACATGCGGAAGTTGACAAATCTTCTTTGCAAAAGCTAAGCGAACTGAAAGAGCCAGTTTTTAAGTAATGCGATAAAACCATCATTAATACTGATTGAATTTTATTTTGTAAATATTCTTAGCCAAAGCTTTGCAAAAAAACCTTTAAAGAGATAATATTTTTGAAGGTTCTGAGATATTAAAGCTTTGGCTTATTTTAGGCGATATCTTGCCCTTTAAAGCAGAATATCCTAAGTTGTAAGTTAATTTAATCAAATAGAACTATATTTCAAGATCGAAGTTGGAAGATAAAGCTCGCCAAGAACTATGGCATACTGCAAGTTATGTGAGCGACATCTTCACATTTCTTAATAAAGTAAATTATAGAAAAAATGGCAAAAAGTTTAGTAATTGCAGAAGAAGCAAATTTAGCCGCTCTCGTAGATAAAGGAAAGGCAATTGAGTTTTTCTTTCAGAATAGTGGCTTTTCGGTTGGCGACATTTATACGGCACGTGTTGAAAATATATTACCAAGCATAGATGCGGTTTTTGTGAGCTTGGGAACAGAAAAAATGGGGTTTTTGCATGCCAGTGATATACCGGGTCATGGACCATTGAGCGAGCGTATTTGGCCTAAACAAAAATTATTAGTACAAGTTGTTAAAGAACCAACCAGCAATAAAGGCCCTCGGGTAAGCACGAATATAACTTTAATTGGGCGGTTTTTTGTTTTGACAACCGAAAACAATAATATAGTTATGAGTCGTCGCATTTCATCAGCTAATGAAAGAGCTAGATTAAAATCAATTGCAACTCTTTTAAAGCCACCTCTTGGTTTTGGTTTAGTTGTACGTACAGAGGCGATGGGAGCCAGTGACAGAGAATTAGAAGAAGATTTTAGAGAATTGTTTTTAGAACGCTGGAAATATGTCATTGACCAATTTGAAGCTCAAAGACGACCAAGCCTTATAATCGCCGACTCTAAAGATTTATTGTATCGGGTTTTGCGAGATGTTTTTCATGATGGTGTAGACAGCGTGGCCGTAGACAACCCCAAAGCCGCCGAAAGAGCCAAATATTATTTAGAACTTTGGTCTCATCGTCCGCCAGTTGTAGACGTTTTACCCGTCAAAAAACTTTTAAAAGACTATGGGGTTTTAGACGAACTGAAAATGGCTTTGTCCTCTAAAATAGAATTGCCCAGTGGTGGTTATATGCACATACAGCCCACCGAAGCCTTAACCGTAATTGATGTAAACTCAGGCAAATTCACCAGTTCACGCACGCCAGCCGAAACAGTTTTAAAAACCAATATAGAAGCGGCCACCGAAATTGCTAGACAACTTAGATTGCGTAATATTGGCGGCGTAATTGTGATTGATTTTATTGATATGGAAACCAAGTTCGACCGTTTGGCTGTTTTAGAACATTTTGAAAAACTGCTAGAAACCGATCCAGCTCATCCACAAATTGGCCGACTTTCTGATTTGGGGCTTGTAGAGCTAACCAGACATCGACAAGAAAAAAGCCTTTTTGAATCTTTGGGTGAACAGTGTAGCCATTGTCAAGGTGGAGGCTGGGTATTTCCGATTTTTAAATTATTTGAAGAAAATTCCAATGCACCCGAAGAAATACCAAATTGGGAAAATTATCAAGAAGAAAATGTTTCAGGCTCTGAAGTTATTGAACATCGCCCTCGCTGGCAAAATGCCCAAACAAAACAAATTGAGCAATCGGCTATGCCAAAGCAGGCTGAAAGACGCAAGCCGCATCATGCAGGTACTCGATTTAATGAACAAAACCAAAATTCTGCGCCAGAAAATCAAATTAAACCGCAAAGGCCAGCTTTTCCTCGCAAAGATAAAATTCAAAACCGTTTCGGCCCACAAAGCTTAGAAGATGAATTATTGATGCCAAATGCCGAATTTATACAATTAACCGAAGAGAAAATTTATAAACTCAATGAAAACAACCATCAAAACGAAAACACAAACGATCACGAAAACTTAGACAATATTCATCTAGAGCCACAAACTACTTATCAACAATCAGAAGAATTATCCGAAATGATAATACCAGAGCCAGAAGAAGTAAATATTTCTAAAATAATCGAAAAACCATCTAAAAAAGATTTAAGCCAAATAATCGAAAATAAAAGTGTTCAGCTTGAGAAAGAAAACAAGCTAGAAAACAAAGCAGAAATTCAAAATAAAAAAGTCATTCTTGATACATTGCCTCAAATTGATATATTACCCAAAGTTGATATATTGCCCCAAATGGAGCTTAAATTACCGCCTATAAAAACTACGGAAGTTTTGCCTGGAATATTTAGTTTTGACGAAGAATAATTAATTATGCTAAAAACCACTTTTTTGTTTATTTTTACAATTTTAATTTTTATTTGTTTTTTGCTTTTGATTTTGCTTTTGATTCGATTAACGATTTTTTTAAGCAAAATTACGCCACTTTTAGATAATTTTTCCCAAAGTACACATCCTTTAGTAACAAGAGAAGTTAGTTCTTTTTTGGATAATTTGCAAGATGCAATTGAAGACGGCGAAGAAACCGAAGAATATTCCGAAATCGAAGTTAATCCGGGGAAGTTTAGAGTTTTGCATGGCCGCCTAAAAGGCATTTGCCGCAGGCTTGATAATTTTAGCAAAGGATATTTATTGTCTTCTCTGGTGCATAGCGGTTTGTCAAATAATCCTTTTGTGCTTGAAGAATTAGATTTATCGGGGGCTTTATGCACGGAAGAAAACTTTTTAGCCGCCGATTTGAGTCGTTTGGTTGCCAGAGGCATTAATTTTAAGGCGGCAATTCTCTCAGAAGCACGGCTTGAAAACGCGAAAGTAAGTTATGCCATTTTTACGGGCGCACGCATGGACGATATTAAGCTTTCGGGGGCTTATTTAAATGAAGCTGAAATGCAAGCTTGTTATTTAAAAGGAGCAGACCTTCAGAGAGCTTATTTGATTGGTGCTGATTTAAGACACAGTTATTTAGGCGAAGCTAATTTAGATGCCACCATGTTGCGGCAAGCGAACTTAGAAGGCGCAAATTTAACGGCTTGCCATATGTTTGCAAGTAATTTAAGTGAAGCCAATTTAAAAAAAGCCATAGTCAAAGAAGCCAATTTGCAAGGAGCTACTCTGAGCGAAGCTAATTTAGAAAGTGCTTATTTAAGTGAATCTGATTTTGATTCGGCTGATTTATGGAAAGCCAATTTATCTAAAGCGATTATGCTTGGCACTAATTTTCAGAGCACCTATTTAAAAGAAGCCAAATTTTATGGGCAATACAAAGATTTAAAAAATTGCAAAGAATTAGATTTAGAAAAACTACAAGAAAAAGGCATTTGTGGGCTTTATTGCTCCGATTCGGTGGAGGCTTTTGGCATTAATAAACCAACTAATTTTTATAAGTCTCAATGGTGGCAAGCCGATTTTGACAAAGATTCTGCTAAAACATTATGGCCATATTTAATAAATGATTTTGCGCCACCAAATGGCCTAGAGCTAAGCGAAGCTGATTGGGAAACCTTTAAAGAAGCTGAGAAAAAAATTCAAAAACTTTTAAAAAATAAAACCTAAAAAATGTTTTTGGGCATTAATTTAAAAACTTAGCTTGCCAATATTTCATTATTAAATTAATTTTGTGGTATAGAAAAAGAATCGATAATTAAAAAAATTATGAACTCAAAACTAAATAAAGAGACAGACAAAAAAGAAGAAGGCCATTTTCTGGTAATTGTAGAATCGCCAGCTAAAGCCAAAACGATCGGTAAAATTTTGGGTTCTAGCTTTCAAATTGAATCTTCAGTTGGTCATATTCGAGATTTGCCCATAAAAGGAATAGGCGTGAATACTCGCAAGGATTTTGAGCCAAGCTATGAAATTATGCCGGGCAAAGAAAAAGTGGTTGATAAACTGCTTAAAGCGGCCAAAGAATCAGACTTTGTTTATTTAGCAACTGACCCGGACCGTGAAGGAGAAGCAATTGCTTGGCATTTAAGTTGTATTTTGGATATGCCCAAGAAAAAAATCTCTAGGGTGCAATTCAATGAAATTACCGAGCAAGCCGTTAGAGAAGCTTTTGATCATCCTCGTGATATTGACCAAGAACGTGTTTCGGCACAACAAGCCCGCCGTATTTTGGATCGTTTGGTTGGTTATAAAGTTAGCCCTCTGATTCAGCGCAAAGTTGGTGGGCGCTCAGCTGGACGTGTTCAATCGGTGGCTGTGCGTTTAATTTGCGAACGTGAAGAAGAAGTTTTAGCTTTTAATCCGCAAGAATATTGGTCTTTTCAGGGTTTATTTGAAAAAGGCAAAACCAAGTTTAATGCTCAATTGAACGCTTGGCTCAAAAAAAGAATTATTACTCCAGACAAAGCCGATAAAGAAAATACTCTTTGGGTTCAATCGACTGAAGAAGCAAATGGCATTAAACAAGCTCTAAAAATGCCACAAGAAATAACCGTAACCGCTTTAAATGAGCGTACAGTAACAAAACAACCTAGCCCACCTTTTATAACTAGTACTCTGCAAAGGGCGGCCGCTAGTGCATATGGCTTTGGTGTTAAAAAAACCATGGAAATTGCCCAACAACTTTATGAAGGCATTGACCTTGATAAAAGCGGAACTCCGACTGGTTTAATTACTTATATGCGTACCGACTCAACGCGTATTTCAGAAAAAGCCCAAGAAGAAACGGCCGAATTTATTAAGCAAAAATATGGCGAAGAATATTTGCCCAAAGAAAAAAGACAATATACCAAAGGCAAAAGTGCTCAAGACGCTCACGAAGCCGTAAGACCAAGCTATATTGAGAAAACACCCGATTCAATTAAAAATGGTCTAAGTAGCGATCAATATAGACTTTACAAACTAATTTGGCAACGTTTTATGGCTTGTCAAATGGCTTCAGCCCAAATTGCTCGCACCCAAGTTGAACTCGAAGACAATGCTCAAAAAGCTTTATTTAAAGTTTCAGCTAGCAAAGTAATATTTTTGGGTTTTCAGGCCGCCATGGAAGATAAAAACGCCTCAACCGAAGAACCAGAGAATAATAATGAGGAAGTTGCTTCTTTGCCAGAGCTGAAAAAAGGCGATAAATTAAAATTAATTGATTTTTTACCTAAACAACATTTTACCGAACCACCGCCCAGATTCAATGAAGCCAGCCTTGTAAAAACACTTGAAGAATTAGGAATTGGTCGTCCAAGTACATATGCTTCAATTATTTCGACAATTTTGGATCGTAAATATGTGGAAAAAACCGAAAGTAAAACTCTCATTCCAACTGCTTTGGGCAAGGAAGTAAATAAAGTTTTAATTGAACATTTTGGCCAACTTTTTGAAGCTAAATTTACGGCCGAAATGGAAAATAAACTAGATGAAATTGAACATAAAAACGTCAATTGGCGACATATGCTCAAAGATTTTTATACTCCTTTCAAAGTTACGCTCAAAGAAGCTCAAGAAAAAATTGAAGCCCAGCAAATTCCAACCGATTATGATTGCCCAGTTTGCACCGCCAAAATGATGATTAAAATTGGTCGCTTTGGTAGATTTTTGGGCTGTTCAAATTATCCTGAATGCAATGGAACAATTAGATTAACCAAAGAAGGCGAACCAGTTCCTCCAGACCGTGAAAGCGAAAAGGCCTGCCCGAAATGCCAAACCCCAATGAAAATTACATATGGTCGCTATGGTGATTATTTGCTTTGTGCGGATGAAGCTTGCGCTCATAAAATGCCTATTTTTAGTTCAACTGGTATTCATTGTGTTAAAGAAGGCTGTAAAGGTGAGATTGTCGAGAAAAAATCGCGCTTTGGCAAAATGTTTTATGGTTGTAGTGAATGGAGTAATACTAAATGCGATGCTGTTTTCTGGAATAGACCAATAAGTGAGCATTGTCCAGATTGCAATTCGCTTTTGACTTATAAAAATCTTAAACGTGGTGATAAAATTGCCTGCCCAGTTAAAGAATGCGGTTATGAAAGATTAGCTGATGATGCCGATAAGCATAAATATAAAGTTCAAATCCCAAATCCTGAAGAAAATAAGCCCGCAAATTTGAGCGAAACCGAAGTTAGTTCAAAATAAAACAAGTAAAATAAAAATAAAATAAATTAAATTAAGTGCAAAGGCCTTGAAATTGAGAGATCGAGAATTTTTGAATATTCAATTTTTGCCAAGTCTAACTTTGGTT
Source organism: Candidatus Caenarcanales bacterium (assembly GCA_947494115.1). Lineage (GTDB taxonomy): Bacteria > Cyanobacteriota > Vampirovibrionia > Caenarcaniphilales > Caenarcanaceae > CANLTT01. The sequence goes on along the minus strand of CANLTT010000004.1, from coordinate 14,369 downwards.
TTTGCTTTTGGTTTTTTTGTTTTAGTAAATTTTGTGATAATTGCTAGTTTTTTAAGCCCGCCCAAAGCTGAATCTAAGCCAAATAAAATTAAATATTTGCAAATTCCAATTTGGGGTTTTCATGATTTAATAGACTTAAACAATAAACAAAATAAACCGCCATATCGCCGAGAATTTGACAGCGATTATTCTAAGCAAGATTTAGAAAAATTTTTGGAATATTTACTTGAAAACAATTATTGGTTTTTATCCACAAATGATTTTTATGAATATTTTTTAGTAAATTCCAAAATAATTCCAGCTGAATATGCCGACAAAAAGCCCATTATACTGACCTTTGATGATGGTTATCGAGGAATCAAAAACAATTTATTACCGCTTTTAGAAAACCTCGAAAAAAAATATAAGCAAAAAGTAAAAGTTGTTTTATTTGTAAATCCGGGGCTAATGTCTACCGTGGACGATGATATTTTATATTTATCTTGCGCCGACCTTAAAGAAGGCTATGAAAAAGGCTTTTATGATATTCAATCGCATGGCTTAAGCCATCTAAAATTAACCGAATTAGATGTCGAAAAACTTAGTTTTGAATTATCTAAGGCCAAGCTTTTATTACGAAATTGTATAAATGATAAAAAAATTGCCAGCCATTTAGCTTATCCTAATGGAGCTTATAATGACAAAGTTGAAGAATATACTCAAAAATATTATTTATCAGCATATATATACGATAATAAACTGGCTTCTTGTGCACCAAAAGACAAACGCCGTTACCAAATTCACCGTTATCAAGCTTTTAGAGGTGTAAGCCCGCTTAAATTAATTGAAACAACCCAAAAAGCTTTTGAAATTATTAATTAAATCCACCAAGGTGCAATTACTGATTTATTAGTATTTTTTTTCTGCAAAGACAAACTTACATTTACTAATTCACGTGTAATTGTAATAGCCGAGAAAAAGCTTACAATCACGCCAACGGCCAATGTAATTGCAAAACCTCTTACAATACCAGTGCCCAAAACGCCCAAAATAATACAAACAATCAAAGTATTTAAATTACTATCAAAAATACTCGGGAAAGCTTTATTAAAACCTTCTTCTACCGCTTTATATAGGCCTTTGCCATTTTTGATTTCTTCTTTGATACGTTCAAAAATAAGTATATTAGCGTCTACGGCCATACCAATCGAAAGTATAAAACCCGCTATGCCAGCCAAAGTTAGAGTTATTCCACGGGTAAAAATACCTAAAGAAATTAAAGTATAAGCAAGCAAAGCTAAAGTAGCCAAAAAACCAGAAAAACGATAAACACAAATCATAAATAAACAAACTATTCCCAAGCCAATTAAGCCAGCTTGCAAACTTTTATTAATTGAATCTTGCCCGAGACTGGCTCCAACTGTACGCTCCGAAATAAGCTCGACTGGAACTGGCAAAGCACCAGCATTAAGTTGCACGGCTAAATCTTTGGCTTCTTCAGGGGTGAAAGTGCCAGTAATTTGACCATTTTCGCTAATTTGAGATTGCACAATCGGGCTGGATAAAAGCTTGTCATCAAGAAAGATGCCTAAAGGTAATTTGTCTTGCGCTAAACGGCCAGTTAATTTAGCAAACTTTTGCGCACTTTCGGGTTTAAGCTCAAAAAAGATCATCCAATTTCCAGTTTGGTCTGGAGCGGCTTGCGCACGTTTTAAATCCGCTCCTGTAACTTCAGTGCTTAACCATTTTTCTTCTTCGGGTGTTGTTTTTGTGGCCTTAAGATTTATTTCTTTAAATTCGAGTTTGGCAGTTTTTAAAAGTTGTCTTTTGACTGTTTCGGGGTTTACGCCTGGTATTTCAACCAAAATGCGGTTTGGCCCAACTTGTTGAACACTGGCTTCGGTGGTTCCAGAAGCATTAATGCGTTTTTCAATTACTCTAGATAAACCAGCCATAACCTCTTGATTGATTTTGGGTGTTTGTTTACTGGGCTTGGCTTCAAAGGTTAATTGCGCCCCACCAACTAAATCAAGGCCTAGTTTTAAATTTGTTTTTTTTATATTTCCTGCCCAGAGCCAATAGCCAGACAAAAGCAAAATAATCAAAATAGAAACAAACTTAAAACTTTTCATCAATTAATTTTAAAATCACCAAATTAGCTTAATTTTAGCCAAATAACACAAGAAAAGGAAAATAATATTTAAGTTTGTTCATAATTCTTCTTAATATTGAGATCGTGTAGAATTTCTTCAACTTTTCTTTTGGCTTTAGAACTTTATGCACATTATTGATAATATTTTTTCATCGCTTTGGTTCTTTATTTTTTTGTGCTGGATTTATGTTTCAAATGTTACATACACAGTATCGCAAATAATAGAAAGAAAATTAACAAGTAGTATTTTTGAAATTACTGATATAGCATTGATACTTATACAGACGAAATAGAATTTAGTATTGTATCTTTGAATCCTAGTTTAATATCAACTGATGATAGAGACACCTCAAAAGCAAAATTAGTTTTCTCTAAAAGTTTATTTGGTTCTTTTACCGATCCCAAATTAAGTATAAGAAAAATTTATGATTATAAACTTATAAACAATCGCTATAGGGCTAATATAAAAGGAATTCCTTATGGTCTCTATTGGTTAAGGCTACAAAATATACCAAAGCAGAATGGAAAAATAGTGGGACGAGATGGTCTTCCAAAAGAGCCAACAATTATTGAGCTTATTCTTTCATTAGATAAGGCAACTAATATACAAGTAGGAGATGACTTTATATTAACTTTAGGGATTAAAAATTTTACTCCTCTCTTATTTCATAATGTAGAAATTTTTGCTGGATGCTCTGGACAAAGATTAAAAAGTATTAGTCCAGAAAATATAAAAAAAGAAGAGACTCGGTATAATACAAAATTAATAGTAGATGAAATTAAACCTAAAGAAAAACTTATAATTAATTTAAATTATTATGCTGCGTCGGCTAGATCAAAATTGATTTGTGAAGCCCATTTTGGATCTTTTCAAGATGGCTCTACTTTCACTTATGGAAAAGTAGATGGCAGAGAATTAAAAAAAGAAGCTTCTAAATTTATTTTTTCTAACTTGAAGGATTTAGCCTTCCAATTGACTGAAGCAAGGTGGAGTTATTGCCGAACTAAAACTCAAAATAGCTCTAAAGATTTAGTTAAAGAATGTGCTGGCATAATGGCTAAAAAGGATTTTGAATGCTTGAGAAAAGACAAAACTTTATCCGAAGCAAAAGCTTGTGCCGAAAATATTTATGGGAATTTACCATCAGTTTAACTTAATAAAATTTTATGTCAATTTCAATTGTTTCTAACTGCTTTCAGTGCGGCCAGCCAATTTGTCAGAGAGCTTTTACTTTAAATTTAGTTTTTGGCCATGATGAAGAACAATATTGTTTATTATGTCTGTCAAAACACCATGAACAAACCTTAGAAGAAATTGTTGAAACTGGTTTGCATTATGTTTTTAGCCGAGAATGTTTTGAAAAAGCTTGGAATAAACAAACAGAGCCAAGCAGTTGCCCTTTGCCTAATAATTGTATTTTTGACAAGTGTTTTGGTTCTTGCAGTTAAAGTGATTTGCATCATGATTACAGTAAAATTTAAGCTCGATTAAACACAAACAAAAATGTCTAAAAACTCATTATTTAGAAAAAAGTGGAGAATTATACTTTAAGCTCAATTTTATTTCGCAAATAGTTTATTTTTAAAGTGCTTAGTTTTATTTACCGCTAGGCAAAAGCTCTTTGATATAACCTTTGGCTAAAGCTTTTTGTTGCAATGCCGAAACATCATCAAGTTTTTCCCAAGGAAGTTCAATATCAAAACGGCCAAAATGCCCATATGCGGCTACTTTCTGGTAAAAACAACCATTATTAATTTTAGGCAAATTTTTGAATTGAAACTTCTGAATAATTGACCAAGGACGCAAATCAAAATGTTCAATCACCAAAGCCGAAATTTCTGCGTCAGAGATAATACCAGTGCCGTGTGTAAAAACTGTAACCGAAACTGGATGAGCCATACCAATTGCATATGAGATTTGAATTTCACAAGCCTTAGCAAAACCAGCGGCCACCAAATTTTTAGCAATATAACGGGCAACATATGCCGCTGAACGATCTACTTTCGTTGGGTCTTTGCCCGAAAAAGCACCACCACCATGACGCGCATAACCACCATAAGTATCAACAATCACCTTTCGGCCAGTTAAACCAGCATCTCCGTGCGGGCCACCAATTACAAAACGCCCTGACGGATTAATAATAATTTTGGTGTTTTTCTCGATATTTAAAACATAACGCTCCATGACTGGCTCAATCACAAACTTAATTAAATCTTTTTTTATTTGTTCGGTTTTAATGCCATCAGCGTGTTGAGTAGAAATTAAAATTGTGTCTAATCTGATCGGCTTGCCATCTTCGTATTCAACGGTTACTTGGGTTTTGCCATCTGGTCTTAAATAGTTTAATTGCCCATTTTTGCGCACTTCGCTTAGCTTAAGAGCCAAACGATGAGCAATTGCAATCGGAAGAGGCATATATTCTGGTGTCTCATTGCAGGCATAACCAAACATTAAACCCTGATCACCAGCTCCAATTGAGTCAGCTAATTCTTCTTGTTGAGACTCACCACTTCTAATTTCTAGCGAATTGGTAACACCTTGCGAAATATCGGATGATTGTTTATTAAGTGCCACTAAAACAGAGCAAGTTTCGCTCGAAAAACCTAAAGCGGGGTCGGTATAACCAATATTTGCAATTACTTGACGGGCAATTTCGGCATAATTAACTTGCGCATGAGTTGTAATTTCGCCACTAATAACAACTAAACCGGTTGCGGCTAAAGTTTCACAAGCAATTCGGGCTTCGGGGTCTTGGGTTAAAATGGCATCTAAAATAGCATCGGAAATTTGATCGCAAACTTTATCTGGATGGCCTTCGGTAACTGATTCTGAAGTAAATAAATATTTCAATTAAATTTTCCCTCAATTTTTATTTGTCAGAATTATAAATTATTATCCCCATAAAGGATCAAAAATTAAAATTAGTTTCATTGTTTAAGGTCTCAATTTGTAAAAGCTTGGGTTTATACTTGTCAAATAGTCTGTTTTATTACTTATATTATGATTTATACTGTAACTTTAAATCCCTCGCTAGATCGTGTAATTTGGGTTGATGAAATTAAAACTGATGATTCAATCCGTATAAACCGAGAAGAACATTATGCTGGTGGCAAAGGAATTGATGCTTCGAGGGTCATCAAAACCTTGGGTGGCGACACTACGGCAACTGGCTTTTTAGGTTCTTTTAATGGTTTGCACCTTGAAGGGCTGTTAATAAACGAAGGTGTTACTTGCGACTTTGTTAAAATAGCTGGCCCAACCCGTTCTAATGTAATTGTTTTTACGAATAAATCTAAAGAACATATTGCTTTTAACTCTAAAGGCCCTGAAATTACGCCATATGACCTTGCAACACTTTTTAATAAAATTACTAATTTAATAATTAAACCTTCTTTTGTTTTGCTTGGCGGCTCTTTGCCTGTCAGTGTGAATCCTAATATTTATGGACAGCTTATTCATGCACTTAAAGACCAAGGCATAAAAGTTGCGCTTGATGCTGACAATGAACCTTTAAAATTAGGCATAAAAGAAAGACCATCTTTAATAAAACCTAATACACACGAATTCGCCCGCTTAGTTGGCCATTCTGTTGAAACTGAAGCCGAAATTATTAAAGCTGGACAAGATCTAATAAAACAAGGAATTGAAATTATTATCGTCTCAATGGGCGCAAAAGGTTTAATCGTTTTTGATAAGCAAGAAGCCTTTAAAGTTATTCCACCCAAAATAGAAGTAAACAGCACTATTGGTAGCGGTGATTCAGCTTTGGCGGCTTTTTTATTAGGCCTAGAGCAAGGCAAAAACTTAGACGAATGTGGCATTATGGCCGCCGCCGCTGGTGCTGGAACCGCAATGACTCCGGGTGTTGAGTTGGTTAGAATGGAAGATTTTCAGCGTTTAATAAAAGAAGTTAAATGTGAACCAATTGCTGGCTTATAATTAATTATGGCTATAATTTCACATCTTTCATTTCTTCCTAGTCTTGAGAAATCGCATTTTATTGCTTTTGGCATTGCTTTGCTTTCGTCTTTATACTTAACGCCACTCATCACAGAAAGAGCAATTAAACTTAATATTCTTGATAAACCTGGTGGCAGGCATTTGCATAAAACACCAATTCCTCGGCTGGGCGGTATTGCAATTTATTTAAGTTTATTAATAACTTCTTTGCTTTTTATTGCAATTTATGGTCGTTATACACCGGGCGGCTTTGAACATTTTGAATTGACGGGCGTTTTATCTGGGGCAACTTTAATTTTTTTTGTTGGGCTATTAGATGATATTTCACCTTTGCCTTCTTTAACTAAACTAATTGCCCAAATTTTTGCTTCGGTGGTGGCTTTTTTATGCGGGGTTCAAGTTAAGTTTTTGGTTAATCCTTTGTTTTTTTTTGGTGCAGTTGATGAAAGGGTTATAGCTTTAGACCCAATAATTAGTTTTATTTTGACTGTTGGTTGGCTAGTTTTAATTACGAATGCTTTGAATTTAATTGATGGCATGGATGGCTTGGCAGGCGGTGTGGCTTTAATTGTTGGTTTATCGCTTTGGGCTATTTTGCTTGACGAAAAAATTCTCGAGCCGTCTGGTGCTTTGCTTTCGGCCACCTTGGCTGGTGCGGTAATGGGTTTTTTGCGGTCAAATTATAATCCAGCACGCATTTTTTTAGGTGATTCTGGAGCTTATTTTTTGGGCTTTACTTTGGGTGCAACCGCTGTGGCTGGCTTGGCCGATAATCCAAATACGGCAACTGTTGGCTCTGTGGTTGTAATTGCCTTTAGTTTTCCACTGATTGACACTTTTTTTGCAATTTTTCGCCGCTTTTTGCAAGGCAAGCCAGTTATGCAACCAGATGCCGAACATATTCACCACCGCATACTTAGAGCTGGTCTTTCGGCCAAAGAAACTATGGTTGTAATTTATTTAACTTGTGGGCTTTTAGGTTTAATTGCGGCCACAATTACGGGAGCGCACAAAAGATATTCTATTTTATTGTTAATGACTCTGAGTTTGGGCTTATTAAGTGGGTTTTGGCGCAGAGAAAAAATAATTACGCCTTAACTCTAAAAAAATTTCAATAATCTTCTTTTTTCTAGTGTTATAATCTTTTAGCTTGCTTGGGCGAATGGCGGAATTGGTAGACGCGCATGACTTAGGATCATGTGGGGCAACCTGTAAGAGTTCAAGTCTCTTTTCGCCCAAATTTTTTTTAGTTAAGTGAACTTCTCAAAATATGAAAAAACTTAAATCTTTATTCCTAAGCTTGCTTTCATTGCTTATAATGACATCTCAAGTTTATGCAAAATCAAATATGAACTTAATCGATTCAACTAAAGAATATATTTTAGACAATGGCTTAAAAGTTTTAATCAAAGAAGACCATACAGCCCCAATTTATACACAAGCTCTTTTTTATAAAGTTGGTTCTCGCAATGATATAAGTGGCCAAACTGGCATTGCGCATTATTTAGAACATATGCAGTTTAATGGCACCAAAACCCGTGCCAAAGGCTCAATTTCTGAAGACATTGAATCTCGAGGTGGAACTTTTAATGCGGCTACCAGCACCGATTTTACAATGTATTACATGACATTACCAGAAGGCAATCTAGATTTTTCTTTGGCCTTAGAAGCTGATAGAATGCGTAATTCAATTTTAAATACCGAAGAAGCCGAAAGAGAAAAAAGGGTTGTTTTAGCCGAACTGTCTGGCGGAGAGAATAGCCCCATGACTTTATTGTTTAGAGACGTTTTAAAAACAGCTTACCCAGAGCAGCCATATGGCAGACCCATTATCGGTTGGGAAGAAGATGTCAAAGGCATTACCGCTGAAAATTTGCGCCAATATTATGACACTTATTATCAACCAAATAATGCCGTTTTAATTTTGGTTGGCGATTTAAAGCCCGAGGAAACACTGAACAAAATCAAAGAGACACTTGGTAAAATTCCAGCCTCTAATTCCCCGATACCGCAAATTAAAATAAGCCCAAATAAACCAAAACAAAACTTGGTCGAAGTCAAGTCTCCAAGCGAATCTTCAATTATTACTTTTGCTTGGAATGCCGTTAGTTTTAAAGATAAAGACTATGTGCCTTTGAGCGTTTTATCAGCGATTTTAACCAATGGTTCTTTAAGTCGCCTCGAAAAAGCCCTTGTAGACACTGGAAAGACAAGTTATGTTGGTTCTTCTATGCGCCAAGGAATTGACCCTTTTAGTTTTTATATTTTGGCTGTAACCTCTAAAGATGGTAATTTGGACGAAATACAAAAAATTATTCAAGCTGAAATTACCAAAATTCAAAAAAATGGTATTTCTGAAGATGAATTAAAGCGTGTTAAAGCCAAAGCCGCAACAGCCTTTTTGTTTGGACTAGAAGATTCGGCTGGAATGGCAAGTCAATTGGGCTTTTTTGAATTGGTCGGTGGCGACTGGAAAAAAACTTTTGCTTGGTCTGAAGAGATTGAAGCCGTAACTTCTGCGCAAATTCTTGAGGTTGCCAATAAATATTTAAAAACCGACAATTTAGTTATTGGTAAATTAACAAATTCCTCTACTGGCTTGGCTCCAATCGGAAATATTAAAGCGGGCAGTCCCGAAATAGCTCATTATAAAACTCCACAAGCCGAACTCAGCTCAACGACAGCAAAAGGTATAAAAACCGAAACTATAATTTTAGATAATGGTTTAAAAGTAATTTTGCGCCAGAACCCAAATAATCCAGTGATTACGGTTTCGGGCAATATTGATGCTGGTGAAGTTTTTGACAAAGATTTAATTGGAGTTAGCACTTTAACTGGTTTAATGCTTGAAAGAGGCAATGCTAAATATAAACGTGATGAATTTAATATTGCGCTTGAAAATCTAGGAGCCGAAATTGAGATCTCTCCTGAAAAAGATTTTGTTTCGGTTAATGCCAAAGCACGTTCGCAAGATTATGAGCAATTGCTTAAACTTTTAGCTCTGAGCTTGATAAACCCAACTTTTGATCAAGAAGAATTAAATAAGTTAAAAACGCAGATTTTGCTTGATTTACAACAAAGCCAAGATGATTTGAGCGCACTCGGCAAAATTGCAATTTATGAGGCTCTTTTCCCGAAAAACCACCCTTATTACGAGCCAGACCTAAAAGCACAAATGCAGTCAGTGCAAAAGCTTACTAAAGCCGATTTAAGCCATTTTCACCAAGAATTTTATAGCCCTGAACGCACTATTTTAAGTATTTCGGGCGACTTTGAGAAAAAAGAAATTTTGGCGGCTTTAAACAAATATTTTGCAAATTGGTCTTCTAAAGCCAAGTCTAATCAATTTCAAGTATCACAAACTCCTATTTCGGAGCCTAAACAAATTAAAACCATCGAAGTAGCGGGCAAATCGCAAGCCTTAATTATTATGGGGCACAATGGCGAGGTAAACAGAAGCCATCCAGATTTTTACGCCCTTTTGACGGCCAATGATATTTTAGGCGGCGGTAGCACTTTGTCTTCGAGGCTGGGCACTAAAGTAAGAGAAGAAGCTGGCTTAGTTTATACCATTCGTTCTTCGATGTCGATGGGAAGAGCGGCTGGGCCATTTTTAATACAGATGGGTGTCGCTCCAGACAAAATTGATAAAGCAATTGAACTTACCAAAGCCGAATTAAAAAGGTTTTGCGAAGGTAATATCACCGATCAAGAGCTAGAGAGAGCCAAAAATTATCGTATGGGTTATTTTATTTCTAATAATTTAACTTCCAATGAAAATATTGCTTTTTCTTTAAGCCAATATGCTCTCTGGGGTCTCGATTTGAACACGATTAACGAATATCCAAACATAATTAAAAAACTTACTAAAGCAGATATTATAAGAGTTTCTCAAAAATATTTAGCCCCCGAAAAACTGCAAATAGTTGTTCTGAAGCCAAAAAGCAAATAAACGGCGATAGCAATTCTCAAACTAAATTAAAACCTCTGCTTACGCCGTTTTCCTGATAGGGAGACTCAATTCAAGTTTTAGATTGTGTTGTTTGTTCTTGGAATTGCTATAATTTGCGTTTATTATACTTTCAGCTGAGGTTTTTTTAATGGGTTTTTTAGGTTTATTTATTGCGATTTTAATTGGTTATTTAATGGGTTCAATTCCTTTTGGTTATATTGTCGGAAAAGCTCATGGCATCGATATAACCAAACAAGGTAGCGGAAGTACTGGAACAACAAATGCTTTAAGATTGCTTGGTAAAAAAGCGGCAATTTTGGTTTTGCTGGGTGATTTTTTAAAAGGCTTTTTTGCACCTTTTGTGGCCGCTTTTGCGCTTAAGTTTTTGGGACAGTCAGAAATCCAAATGTCTTTTTTAGTTTATGTTTTGGCTTGTTTATCGGCTTTAATTGGGCATGTAAAATCTTGCTGGATTGGTTTTAAAGGCGGAAAAGCAGTTGCCACTGGCGTTGGTACTTTATTTGCTTTAGATTGGCGAGTTGGTTTAATCACAGCTATAATCTGGGCTTTGACCGTTTATATTAGTAAATATTCGTCTTTGGGTGCTTTAATTGCCGTGCCGCTGAGCCCAATTTTTATGTATTATTTTAAAATTGGCAATGCTGGACAGTGGATTTATGTGGGTTATTGTATTTTAGGGGCGGCCTATATTATTTATAAACATCAAGCTAATATAAGTCGTTTATTAAGCGGAACAGAGCCTAAAGTTGGGCAAAAAACAAATTAGTTTAATAAGGTTTTGTATATGTCTGGGAAGGTTTTATATATGTCTCAAAAAGTTTTATTGACTGGTCTTACAAGCTTTAGCGGTTATTGTATTGCGCAAACCCTCAATAAAGCTAATTATGTTTTAATAACGCCTTTAATGGCTTCTTCATATACGGGTCTTAAAGCCGAAAGAATAAAAAATGCTGGCGAAACCCAGATTATTCAGCCGATTGATATTTGCAGTGAAGAATTTATTCAAAAAACGGCAGAGCTAAAACCCAATATTTTTATTAATCATGCCGCTTATATTGAAAATTACCGCTCCGCTGACTTTGATGTTTTAAAGCATTTAGAGACAAATTTAAAATATATAAAACCTTTAATTTTTAGTCTTAAACAAAATAATTGCCAACTTTTTATTCATTCTGGTAGCGCATTTGAACCCGCTGAAGGTTATAGCGAGTATGGACTTTCTCCATATGGTGTGGCCAAAAAAATGGTTTGGGATTTGACTTTGTTTTGGTGTACTCAATTCAAGCTACCAGTAGTCAAAGTTATTATTCCAAACCCATATGGTTATCTTGAAAATGAAGACCGATTATTGCCAGTTTTTTATCGCAAAATTAAACAAAAACAAACAGTTGAACTAAAAGAAGCCGAAACTATACGTAATAATATAGAAGGCCATAAATTAGCCAGCTATTATTTGCAAGCCTGCCAATTGGCCGATAGTAAACTAGAAGACAATTTTGTTTTGAAAATTAAACCTATTGGTCATCTCGAAACGCAAAAGCAATTTGTCTTTAGAGCTTTGCAAGAAGAACCTTATAATTTAAGCTTAAGCCAATTGGAAGAATATATTTTGATGGCCTAAAAACTTAATCACGCTAAAAAATGACTAGAAAATGTAAACTATGAATTTATTGAATTGAGTTTATACCAAAATGCGATCAGTAGTAAACAAATTTTATTTTGAATTACCTTTGAAATAAAGAAGACAATTCGGGAAGTGTAAACCTGTGATTGCGAATTAGTATTATATACTTGCCATTCAAGAAGTCTATTTTAATCGCCACCTCCGCCACACCCACCACAGCCACTACTGCAACCAGACCCACATCCAGAATCCGAACTATTACTACTACAAGCAGAAGAGCAACCGCTTGAACTAGTACTCCAATCATTGAAGTTTGAACTTGTATTATAATTAATAGGATTCAATAATTTTAAAAATTCAAATTCCCAAAGATTATCTGGGATTATACTTGATCCAAAGATGGAAAGTAACAATATAACTTGAGACATATCTGGATTTGTGATTAAATCAAATTCTTTATTATTTAGTAATTCGGTAAAATTTTTATCTTCTTTTTTATTGTATTTCTTTTGAAGATGCTTGATTAACATCTTTCCATGAGGAGAAATATCAGAAATTTTAAAAAACTTAATAATTATAATTGTAAAAATAATAGTTAAAATAATTAAGAAGAGAATATTATGATGACCATGAGCTAAAGCATAACTAATACGATAAAAACTTAAACCAATAATGAAACTGATCGCAATAGCTTTAAAAATATATAGTAAAATTTTCTCTTTATGAAAAAGTAATAAGCCAATCTCTGACAACTCATTATGTACTTGTGTTCCAAAAGTTGAATAATCTTTTTTTAAGTACATCAATTGTTTTTTGTCTTCTAAATCAATAATTGTATTATTTGGGTATTTTTTTATTAGGATATTCTCGATTTCAAGTTCATCATTTTTTTGAACAGTCTTTAATAAATAAATTGGATTTACTTCATTTAAATTAGTTCTAACTAAGAAACCTTTGGCAAATAATGAAAAAATTAGAACTTCAAATAATCTCTTAAAACCACCTGTTAGATAAGCAATTTCATAATTTGATAAATCTTGATAATTTGTTTCTGAAAAATTATTTATTGGATATAAATCATTTAAATAATAAGTAATTGCAAATTGTAAAACACAAAAGATGATAATTCCGTAGATTAAAAAGAAAACTAAAAATTCTTGTCCATTCATTACAGATTTTAATTATACTACTACATATTTACCACAAAATAAAATAGAATAGTTGATTTAGAAGGAGCTAATTTATATTATGACTACAAACTATTTACCTCAAAATAAAATAGAACCATCCGATGAATTGTGGACTAAATTAAAAAACTTTTCAGTTGAAGATAAAAATAATTTATCAAAAGTTCAATTTGGTTTTCTTGAACGGCTAGCAAAAGAAAATAATTGGAATATTGTTTATGCAATTAAAGTTTTTGATGAATATAAAAAATTTTTATACTTAGCAATAAAAACTGGATATCAAGTAACCCCTTCAGATCAGGTAGATCAAGTTTGGCACTTGCATTTAACATATACTCATTCTTATTGGGATAATTTATGCAAAAACATTTTAAATACTCCTTTACATCACAATCCAACAAAAGGTGGAATATCAGAGAATACTAAATATACTAATGCTTATACTAAAACCATAGAATTATATGAAACAACTTTTGGACATAAACCACCAGCAAATGTTTGGCCAGAAACAAAAAAAAGAATGACTAAGTATAAAAATTTAAAACGATTGAATACAACAAAATATTTTATACTACCTAAAATACCAATGGTTTTAATTTTATTTGTACTATTTGTGTATTTTATAGTGAATATTTTTACTCATAGTTTTCTTTTACTGGAACTGATAATTTGTTTCTTATTAATATTAAATATACTTCTACTTTTTGTATTGAATAAAAATCACAAAGTATATACTTGAAATTTCTTTTATCATTGAAACAACAAAAAAACGACTAGAAAATGTAAACTATGAATTTATTGAATTGAAGGAAACAGTCTTATGTCATTAGGAAAAAACCAATTATTTTATGGTGATAATTATGAAATACTACAAAAACATATAAAAGATGAAAATATAGATTTAGTTTATATAGATCCGCCATTTAATAGTAAAAGAAATTATAATCAAATATATAATAATATTGGCACCGAAGACAAAGCTCAAGCACAGGCATTTGTGGATACTTGGAGTTGGGACGATTCAGCTAATATTGGTTATGAAGAAATAATTAGTAATAAATGTGGTTTTTTAACTAGCCAAAGTATAGATTTGATAATTGGATTAGAAAAAGTATTAAAGAGAGGTTCATTATTTGCTTATTTGATAAGTATGACTCAGAGAATAAATGAGATGTGGCGAGTATTAAAACCAAGTGGTAGTTTTTATTTACACTGTGATCCAACTGCTAGTCATTATTTAAAATTAGTATGTGATGCTTTATTTACTTCACGAGGTGGGGATTTTAGAAATGAAATTGTTTGGTGTTATTCTGGAGGAGGAAGACCAAAATCAGACTTTGCAAGAAAACATGACACTATTTTAAGATATAGCGTTCCCCATAAACAAAGCAGTACAATACAGGAATGGCATATTCAATGGATTTAAGAAAGAGGGTAATTCAAGCTCTTGAAGAGGGAATGACCCAAAATGAAGTTAGTGAAAGATTTGAGGT
>CANLTT010000003.1 GCA_947494115.1 Candidatus Caenarcanales bacterium | reverse complement strand
TTAAATATACACAACCAGAGGTTTCAATCCACCACCCCCAACTAGTGAGAGTGGAACCGCAAAATCTAGAGGCCTAGAGCCACAAGGGCTAAATTGTCAGTTTTTGCGAAGCTAGTATTTTGCTTAAAAGCATTTACCGCTCGATTAATATTTTGCACTATTTGCAAGCACAATACAAAGGCAACTGCGAATCTGCCCGAAAAAACATGATCGCTTATGGTTCGCAGATTTTTCAAACTATTTGTCTCATGATGTGCAAATGATATTCATTAATGCTATCATCATCTTACTTTCTTGGCCATACATCTCAATCTGCTTCATTTATCATGTCTTTAAAAGAAATCAAGGCTGTTGATATAACTTTAGGAGAATTATTTAAAGACTTCTATTTAGTTCCTGATTACCAGCGTGAGTATGTATGGGAAATTAAACAAGTTGACCAGTTGCTAGATGATGTATTCCCAGCATTCGAAGACTACCTTGAGGATAACTCTACGGATTATTTCATTGGAAGTATTATCCTCTGCCCATCAAAGCATGGAAAAAATACGTACGCACTTATTGATGGGCAACAGAGATTAACAACAATATACCTATTATTTTGTGCTATTAGGTATACGCTTTCAAAAATTAGCGAAAAAGAAAATAAAAAATCTATTGACTTCATAGAAAACCAAATACTCAAATCTCAAAACTTTGTAGGAAATAAACCTATTGATCAGTACAAACTGGAACTTCAGTATAAAGAAAGTCAAGAAATTTTAAAAAAAATAGAGGAAATTCAAGATCCTGAACAACTTAGCAAAGAGAATTTTTCCACTGGAAGCAATCAACGAATTTTAGAGGCATATAAAACTTTATGTAATCGCATAGAAGAAGAATCTGATTATTCCTCTGATAAGCTCAATCAATTATTGGGATATTTAAAAGACCAAGTAACAGTTATCAGAATAGAAACTGCAAATATTTTATATGCTCTTAAGGTTTTTGAAACAGTTAATAATAGAGGTGTAGATCTCAACTCAATGGATTTATTGAAAAATCTCATGTTTATGAAAGTTTCATCCAGTGAGCAAGAAACGCTAAAAAATATGTGGAAATCTATGCTGGATACCTTAAATAAGGGAGGGGTAAAAAAAACGATTAGTTTTTTACGTCATATTATTATGTCTCGCTATTCTGTTGTACCAATAAAAGAAGATAGCCTCTACGAATGGTTTAGAGAAAGTGAAAATTTAAAAAGGTCTGGCTGTGAAAACTCTGCAATAGATTTTATTTATGGGCTACTCGATGATGCGAATTTCTATACAAATCTTAACCAAGGATTAGATTTACAGAGCAAGCCATTGTACCCTTTGAAAAACATAATACATACAAGTAAATCAGCATCACAACACTTAATTTTACTTTTAGCTGGAAAAGAACTTGACATAAATTGCCTTAATCTTCTCTGTGAGTCAATAGAAGAATTGCTTTTCGTTTATAGAGTTTCTGGAACAGACAAAAACAAATTGGAACCTTTGTTTGTCAAGCTTGCTTCAAAATTGAGAGAAAAAAGCATTAAGTATAAAAATAATCCAACTTTATTCAAAGAAGATTTTATAGAGCCTTTAATAACAGAAGAAAAAAGAAAATTAATTGACAGATTTAATTTAGGATTCTCTCAGCTTGCTTTCGAAGGAAAAGTTAGAAGAGGAAACGAATATAAATTTATAAAATATATTCTTGCCAAAATTACACAGTATATAGAAATTCTTGCATGGGGAGCAACAGAAGATAGAAAAAATCTCGAAACTTACACAAATTCTACAATAGAGGTTGAACATATACAAGCTATTCAGAATCAATCGAACAATCATAGTTTCCAGTTGAAAGATCTCCAAAATATAGGAAATTTAACTTTGCTCGAAAAATCCATCAATGCTTCCGCTGGAAATAATGACTTTTCAGAGAAAATAAAGTTATATCCACACTCTAACTTTTTATTGACGCAATCTATTGTAAAGATTCCTAAAATAGGAAATAATACAGCCCCAAATAGAGCCGTATCTAATCTCAAATCTTTTTCAATTTGGACAACAGAATCAATAAAAGAAAGACAAAATATCCTTTTGGAATTGTCTTACAAAATATGGAATATCAAATAGCAGATTTTTCAAATTATTAAAGCTCCTTCAAAATCGGTGCTGGGCTTAACTCCATGATGCTCAATTCTATCTTGTGTTGAGCCTAAATGGTAAAATCTTAAACTATCTTTATCTGGGTCAAAGGCTTTGAAAAGCGACAGTTTAAGTTTTGTCCATTCTTTTTCGCTTACATTGCACTCAAAAACTGAATATTGCACTCTTTGGCCATAGTTTTCGCAAGCTTGAGCCACTTTCCTGAGGCGCTTAGCCCCAGCTTTATCGATAGTTTCACCAATATCATAACTTACAAGAATAAACATTATTTTAATAAATAAGGAGGATAAGTTGCAAACTCGCCTCTAATAGCCTTAGCCAATAAACGAGCTTGCATATGCGGCAATAAACCATATTTGACTTTTTGCTTTAAAAGCGGATGAAGAATTTCCTCATGTTTGGCTTTTTGATATTCAGTCAAAATCAGCTTGCGGGTTTCATCTTTCATACGAAAAGCTCCCGAAAAATCTTGAACAAAATCTTTGACTTTAATTTGTTTTAAGTTAATAAGCTTCAATACAAGCCGATCAACAAAAATTGGCCTAAATTCCTCCATTAAATCGCAAGCTAATGAAGGTCTTCCGGGGCGGTCGGTATGCAAAAAGCCAACTTGAGGGTCAAGCCCAACCGCCGACAAAGCAGACGCACAATCATGATTTAAAATTGTATATAAAAACGAAAGCAAGGCATTCACGGGATCTTTGGGTGGCCTTCTTTCTCGTCCTTCAAATTCAAATTCGGGGTTTTTAATTGCATTGCCAAAAACTGCAAAATATACCGCCGAAGCTTCCCCTTCAAAACCTCGCAGAGAGCTTATTTCGGAGCACTGCTTTAAATTTTTCAAGCAATTTAATAATCTTAAAGAAGCTTTTTCGAAAGACAATTTTGTGTTTTCATCTGTGCTTTCACGGGCAAAGCGATTTAATTGAGTTCGGCAATTTGCAATTTTCCCCTGAATAAAACGCTTAGATAATTCAGCAGAAACACTGAGAGAATCGGCTTTTCGGAATTGCTCACGACGCAAAAGAACATTTCCTTTAATTCCACCTTCTACTCTGCCCTGAAAACGCCCATATTCACTAATAAAAGAAATTGAAATACCAACTTCGGCGCAAGCTCTCATCAGTTCAGGGCTAACATAAATGCTTGAACCCAAACATAAAATGCTTATAAGGTGATGAAGAGGCACTTGCAAACTAACTAAGCCATCGCATTTAACCACAACAGTTTCATGGTCTTTTACCAGAGAGCTGTTTGGCTGGGTAGCATAAAGAGTATTATAAAATTGAGTCATGTGAATTTAGGTATTCTTCTATTTTTATTCCCTCAGATTCTGGCAAACAAATCTCAATTAATGAGCAATTCTTGCATTTAGGCCCAAATTCGCTTGGCGGCAAAAAATTATTTTTCATCATTTCATGAAAACCTTCGGCGGCTTTTATTGTCTGTGCTCTCAATTCAGTGTTAAATTCAACTTCTTGGCGTCTTTTTTCTTTGCCATAAAATAAAGCTCCTTTTACAATTTCGCAATCAAAGGTTTCTTCAAGGCAAAAAGCTTGCGCACAAAGTTGAATTTTGTCTTCCAATCCTTGTTTTGGCTTACCACGTTTATATTCAACAGGGAAAGGCTTATAATTTTGCTTATCAATTTTATGAAATTCAACCAAATCGGCACGGCCAAACAATTTAAGCCGCTCTGACTTTATAGACAAGCTTCTTTCAATTTTTATATTAGGCCTATTTTCAGCTTCGGGATTATCAACTCTTTCATGCAAAGCTTGGCCTTCTAAAGTTAAAGTGTTTTCATTCCAAGCCTGCTCTAAATGAATTAAGCCGCATTGCCTTTTGCAAAAAACAAAATGTTGAATTCCAGAAAGCATCAAATAATCAGTATTGTTCATTTATTTAGTTTTATAGAACTTGAATTGAGCGTCCCTGTCAGACAAGTATGCCACGAGAGACGGTAGGAGTGGCGTAAGCCGAGGGTTTAATCCAGTTTGCGAATTGCTATATTTAACATTATTTTTTTCTATTCTTTTTGCGAGCAGTTTTTTGCAATTTGTTTTTCTTTCGTTTTTGTTGTTTTTTAGCTTGCAGTGAGATATATTCAGTTTGCTGTTGAGATATTTCTTTCAACGCTTCAGATACCTCATGAAGAGCAAAATATTTTTTCCTAAACCTTTCTACACGCTCATTTGCAAGTTTTTCATATTCTTTGTCTTTTTTTCTTAAGCCCAGTTTTAGCTCAGTTTCAGCCAAGCCACCAAAAAAATGTTCATCAACATATACTGGAGATCCATCTTCTCCAACTTCTGAAAAGGCTTCTCGAATTAATTCAATTTGGTCTTTGGCATCTAATAAAACCAAAGCATTAATCAATTCAGTATTCATATGAGGATCTTGTTTTTTATAAGCCTGAAGTTGTTTTCCTAAAATTTGCAAGCATTCTTCTTTTACCTCTGGATGATCCAAGGCAATTTCTTTTAATCCATTATACAGTCTGGATAATACTTCATTGTCTGGATCGGCTTCTGGTTGGTCTCTATAGTAGCTTATTAAAGTTTCTATTTCTGGAATACCTTTTGTACCCAATGATTTCATGAGCAAATGACTATCATCAATCATCAAATCATTATCATAGTCTTTAATAACAGATTCCCAAAAGACCTTTAATACCCTTGGCTCGCCCAACTGAGCTAATATACGCCAAGCATAAAAAGGAACAAAATAAATATTATCTTCCTCCTCACCCTCATAGTTAAAAAAGTTTTGCGCATTTGCAACTATTTTCAACAATTCATCGGCATGAGCTGAACTAATTTGAAGATCTAAATAGTTATTCCACTTTTGCCAATCGTCATCAGGCTGACCTAATGAAAACAATTTTTGAATTTCAATAGAATAGTCTTCTTTATTCATAATTAGGGTCTTGTTCTGGGCTTTTTCCATTAACTTTTAATATTGTAGGAAATTTTTCTTTAGATGGGGTTTGTACGAATGATATTTTTACTTATTCCATTCAGGGCTTGTATTCAATTTTAAATTTTCTCCATCTTTAACAGCAATTGTAACTATAGTTGTTTCACTTTTTAAAGCTTTGGTTATATCATCATCTTCAACAATCGGCTTGCCTTTTTCATCTTCTTTGCCAAACCAAATTTCATAATGACCAAACTCCCGAGGTGGAACATCTGCATCTTTTTTTGCAATTTTAATTTTGTCAAATAGTTTATGCGCCGCCGCTTCACCCAAAGCCGAATTATGTTCAAATATTATTAATTTGCGAGTTGCCATTTCACCACGAGAAGCTGAACGGTCAAAATCAAACATTTTCTCAAGAGCATCAAAAAGAAGTTTCAAATCGTCTTTTGAAAAACCAGTTTTTTCCGCAAAATGCGCTGAAATAAAACCTTTAGCCAAATACAAACCATATGGCACTGTAAATTTGCGGCCAATTGTTCTTTCTTTTTCACGGTCTTTTTCATTGGTTACAGCCATTCTGGTTATTGCGTGTTCTTGGGAAAAAACACGGTCTTGGCTTCGGGCAAAAGTAAGCTGAGTTGCCCCTAAAACCTGTCCACAATTGTAATCGCCAGTTGTCATCACCGCGCCAAAAGAGCGAATATCAAAATAGTTTTTGCACATCCAGTCTTTAGCGGCTTTACTTTCTTTGCCTTTTTTTATTTCTTCTTTCGGGATATTTGAAAAAGCCTTTTCTTGACGCTCATTTAAAACGGCTTTATTTTCTACAAAAATTTTGAAACCTTCAGCATCTTTTTTTGTTTGTTGAATATAGTTTCTAACTTTGCGCTTTAAACAGACATCCGTAACCAATCCATAGCCAGTTTCTGGGTCTAGGCGCGGTAAGTTACCTGCATCAGGATCACCATTTGGATTTCCATCTTTCACATCAAATAAAAGCACAAACTCATAACGGTTTTTAATTGCTTCAGTCATTTTTATTCTTCTCCTTGTGAATCATCAGGGTTGGTATTTGCTTCCTTCTTTGCGTAAAAGGCCTGCTTTTGTTGATAATATCCAATCGCAAAAAGCCCTTGTTCTTCCAATGTAAAAGTATTAGGGAAGCCCATATTCGGATCGATTCCATCAATAATTTCACCAATTAGTTTTTCAAAATTCCTCTTCTTGTGAGAAGTCTCCAGTTTTGAATACTTTTCAAGATGATGATTGGAAAGCTTAAGTAGAATTGGAAATGTTACCGCTGGATTAGCTGACGCAGAGCCATAAAAACGATCTCTAATTGTGGCATTAAGCTTGTTTTCATGAGCTTCTTCTTGTAACTTTTCAAGCGTTGCAAAAAGCCTTCCTAAGCGGTAAGCCGTATTTGTATTTGATTCATCCATTTGTATTTTTATTTCAGGATAAGCGTTATTTCCTAAACGCCTTCGCCAGCGAGTTAGGAAAGCCTTTAAAAGTGCTGCTTTAGAGTAATTTATGCTTCTTTCAGCTCTAATTCTATTAATAAGTGCTTGTAAAAGTATTCTTGGATATTCAGTTCCTTGCAAAATGGCTCTAACCATATCACCAGCTAGCTTTGGGTGAACATTAGAAGATTTGTTTTCAAAAGCGGTTGAAGCTAATAATTTCCAAAGAGCAAAACTTTTGTCTTTTCGCCCATCTGAAACAATTTCTAAATCATTAAAATATTCAGCTATTCTTTCGGCAGTTTCATAAATGCTTCCCTGATACCAAAAACGTACCGATAAACGCGCTGGGTTAGGCGATTGCAAACCTAATGCAAAAAACTTCTTACTGTTTTCTGATGTATTTGTTTTATAAGTTTCCAGTTTGCTTCTAATATCAATTCCTTTTTCTAGCGCTTCAAAAGGCTGTTTTGCTTTATTAATATTTTCTGTTTCTTTTTTTCGTTTTTGCTCTTTAGTTTTTTTTAATTCAATTTCAGGTTCTAGATTTTCATCTTCCTCAATTACAAAAGGTGGATCCAAGCTTTCTTTAAAAGTTTCTTCAAAATCACTTTGATCTTCAGTCCAAAAGCTTAAAACAATTTCTCCCATTGTAAGCTTTCTTTTGCTTTCTTTTCCATTCAGATACTTTAGAGCTTTAATATATTTGCTTTCGGATTCCAATGAAATAGGAGCATTGAGAGCCGAATTTTTATTATAGGAATTCCAAGAATCTGCACCAAAAACAACTAAACGGGCATGGGGACTTAATAAGCTACCCCCCTTTATTTTCTTGTGTATGCTGACAATATCCTGATTTGGCTGTCCAGAAATCAAGCATTGGCCTTTATTGTCTTCTGCGCATTGTTTCTCTACAAATCCTTGATACCAGTTTTTTATATTTTCTCTTTCCCATAAAGGCTTATAATCAGCTTCTATTTCAAAACCAATCAAAGGATCGTCGTCCAAATCTATAGTTCCAAGAATTAAATTTATTTGTTCTTTTTTCTCGTCTTTGAGATTTTGCAAAAACTTTAAAAGGCTTCGAATTCCTTCATCTAGACAATCTTCCTGACATTGAGAAATCTTTTCTTCATAAGCCAGTGCATGCTTTAAATTCTTTTTTGGATTCAAATACCCTAAAACATATTGAGCCTTGTCTACAATAAACCCAGATTTTATATCACTTGAGCGATCTGGTATCTCGGGTACTATCATCAAAGGAATAATATTTATTTTCTTTTTCCCTTCAACTCTTGTAAAAGATTTATCAATTGGCGCACAAACAGCATTCCCATCAAGATCTATTTTAATTATAAAATTTATAGCTTCAGCAGAATATCCTTTAGATGGAACTTCACCCTCTTCAAGCTTGCGATCATAAAACCTAACTAATTCCTGCAAAATCATAATTTAATTCCAACCTCTTCAGGATAAGGAACTTGAATTGAACCATTTTGAATTTCCGCTCTAAAAAAATGAGCCTGCATATTATTTTTATAGTCGATGTCATAAAGCATCCAGCCAAGATCACGGTTAAAATAATCACCTAAAATATCTTGTGAAGGTTTATCTTCTTCAGTTGCTTCTTCAAAATAAGCAGAGAATTCACGACAACCCAAATAAGGTTGATGATGACATTGTCCCTTTTTCAATCGTCTTAAAAATTGATCGGTATGTCCAATGGGATTATCTCTATCTTTTGCATCTTTTGTCATTAGAAAATAAGCATGAATGACATATTCTACATCTTTTAAAATCAAACTTGCTCTCTGCTGGCGGTCTTCGTCAATTAAAACAGTTGAAATACTCCCCTCACCATTTTCAATAAGTTTTTTACTAGGTACAGAAGCTTTAGAACCAACTTCATTTCTTCGCACGGATTCCCACTTAATTGGCTTTACAATATCAATTTGTTTAATTACCCATCTAATAGCGGGTTTCCAATGTATAGCTTCTAATACTCCACGAGCAGCGGAAGGCGTAATCACATCATAAGAAACACGTTCTACTTTCATCTCGGGGCGAGTGAAGCAAGCATTTTCAGCAGAGACTTTAACTTTAAAAATATGAGGGTTCATGATAATAATCTTTATTGTACAAAAATTGACTTATTTCTGTAAGCATTTACGCAAAGTTTTTCTTGAGTTTTATTTGATTTTTGGGTATAATCTGAGTATCACGATGGTGGGATATGTAAAAGGGTTAGTCCTTAGATAATGCCCACCTTATTTTTTGCCTACTTTCTTTTCTAAATAGTTCAAGTAATGAAAGTAAGGTGCAAATTTGTTTAATAATGATGAGAATTTATGCCTGTTTGGAATTAAAACTTTCTCAAGCTTATTTTGCTCTGTTAAGTATTCAATCAAGCAATGAAAGTCTCCATCACTCGAAACAATGATTGCTTTATCATAATTTTTATATTCAATCATGGAATGAAGGACTAATTCAGCATCTACATTGCCTTTAATTTTGCCCTTGATCTCAAGTGTCGGCTTGAAAACCACAATATAGCCAGCTTTCTGAAGAGTAGTATAAAGTGCTTCATTTCCTGGCAAGTAACCAACAAACAAAAAAGCACATTGAACTTTATATTTGTCATTAAGATAAATTCTAAATTTTTTAAAATCTAATTCCCACCCCTGATCTCTAATGGCCAAGTTAAGATTTTGGCTATCAATAAATGCATAAATTTTCATAAGCTTCTACTTTCTAAAAAGATCAATAATTATTTGTACTAAAAACACTAAAGATGGTAGATGTGGAAATAAAGACAGAGGAATTGCTGATGGAATTTCCAAAGCAAAGGAAACTTTCAAAGAATCTTTCATTTGTGTTTTTTTATTGTTCATTAGAAATTGTTTATCTCCTAAATAATTAACTTTCTTTAATTTAAGATAACATGAAGTATAATAAAAAAGTAAGCATAAAACCTTACTTTCAATAATTTTTTTGTTCCAACCTTTTTAATGAGGGTTGGTGGATTGAAACATGTTATCTTAAATTGATGTGAGAGTAATCAATTTGAAGGTGTTGGCTTCTGGTCAGCATCTTCAATCAATAAAAAAAACAGCTTCATAATTACCAGCAATATTCAAGCCAAGCTCATCACTATAAGAAATATTAGCTCCTAGGGCGGCCGAAGGAATATAAAAAATTTGCTCAAATTTATCTTCAATTACTTTTTCTTGTTTGAGCTTGCAAAAAACATTTTCATAAACACTAACAGTATAAGCTTGAACTTTCCTTAAAAGCCTAAAGTCTGGTTTTTGCAAATTTTGAATTTCTTTGATTAATTCTTGTCCACGCTCACCATAAGGAACAACAATTGGATAAGTATTTTGGTCAATTATTTTAAATTTCTCAGCGGCTGTTTTAAAACTAAAATTTTTGTTCAATTCAATAATTTCATTTGAGTCTAGGTTTTTGCCTTCATCATAAAACCAGTTTTTAAAAAATTCAGGAAATCTTCTAAAATTCAAAGCTTGCTCCTGATGGTTGCGAAGAATAAGTTTACCGTTTTCTTCAGCTCGCTTTAATGATTTATCAAACTTCATATCGTATTTTTGAGGCATTTGAAAAACAAATAATTTGCCCTCCTCAAGCCTAAATTCACGATTGCATCTTCCGCCAGCTTGTGCAATTGAAGCTAAACCAGCCATAGCCCGATAAACAATTGGAAAATCCAAATCAACGCCAGCTTCAACTAACTGAGTGCTGATTACAATAATTTTTTGCGTTTTGTCTTTTAATAATTGCTTGATTTGTTTTAGCTTTTCAAGACGGTGAGCAGAACACATAAAAGTTGAAAGATGAAAAAGCAAATATTCATTTCCTGAAACTTGGTTTTTAATGAGCTGATACAAATCTTGGGCGGCTTTTTTTGTATTCACAATGCAAAGAACTGATTCATTATGTTCAATAATTTCTTTTGCTAATTGATTGAAGTCTTCTGGCTTTGAATCAAGGTTCTGGGGCAAATAAAGTTTTATTCTTTTTTCTAATTTCTCGAAAAGCTCTTTCTGCAAGACTGGTGGAATAATTTCTTGAACATTATTTAAGCCTTTATAATTATTAAAACTTTCAAATATCGGCTGTGTTGCGGTAGACAATAAAAAGGTAACATTGTATTTTGCGCTGAGTTCTTCAATATAAGCCAAAATCGGGTTTAAATAATTGATTGGCAAAAGCTGAACCTCATCAATCACAACAACAGAATCAGCGATATTGTGTAACTTACGGCATTTAGAGGGCTTATTCGCAAACAAACTTTCAAAAAACTGCACTGTAGTTGTAACAATTACCGGGTAATCCCAGTTTTCTGTGGCCAGCTTGGCGGTGTATTCCGATTGTTCATAATTGCTTTCTTCTTGCTCGTTAGAATCTTTTTCCCAAAAGTCAAAATTGGAATGATGCTCCAGAACAGCTTTTTCGTTACCAAAAGCCTTTTTAAAAACTTTGGCATTTTGCTCAATAATGCTTGTATAAGGAATAATATAAATAATTCGCTTTTTACCGAACTGAAGGGCATATTGGAGAGCAAAAGCCATTGATGATAAAGTTTTTCCCCCACCTGTGGGCACTGTCAAAGAAAATATTTGCCCAGCTTGCTCTTTAGCCTTTTGGCGGCAAATTTCAAGCACTTCACAACGTAATTTGTCAATTTCTTTTTGAGGTTCAGAAAACTTATTTAAATATTCATTGAAACTCCTCGCCAAATCGCTTAATTTAAAATTATGTTTTCTTTGTTTTGTTTTTTCTGGCTCAAAGAATTTTTCGGTGTCCAAGAAGTCTGCATCAACCAAACAAGAAAAAATCATCCGAATCAAAAGAGAAATATTCTGCTTTTGCTGATAGGGAATAGATTTTGGCAATTCTCTATTCAAAATTTCAGCTGGAATACGATTACTATTCGTCAAAGCCTTTTTTAAAAGCTCTTTATTTTGAAGCCGCTCCGATAAATTACTAAGAGAGTTTTCTTCTTGCCAATCTGGTAAACCACCATGATGACCAGCGATTGCATGAGAAATTAAATGTTTTACAAAATCAAACTTCTCTTTTTGCTCAAGACTACAGCTTAAAAGACACTTTTCAAACTTTTGCACAAAATAAATAGCTCCAGCTATGGCGTGCTGAGAGTCTTTTGGACGAGAACAATCAAGCTTTAGCTCAGGTTTATATTTTGAACTACGATAAATTTTTTCCTGAAAATCATTGCTGTATTTTCCCAAGTCATGCCATAAACCAGCCAAATAAGCCCATTCAGCGGCATTAAAATTTTGGGCAAATTCGGAGGCTAAACTGGCAACTTCTTTTAGGTGTTCTTCTAAAAAGTGCTCATGCCATTTGCCTGACTCAGTCTCTTGTTTGACATGAGCAAGAAAATTGAAGTTCATTTAACTCATCCACTCAGGGTTTTGCGATAAGCTTAAATCTTCATCACTCTTAACCGAGATAGTTATCACCGTTTTATCGCTCTTTAAGGCTTGGGTCATCTCTTGACTTTGAATAATAGTTTGGTTTTGTTCATCCAGACCACCAAACCAAATTTCATAATGACCAAACTCCCGAGGTGGAACATCTGCATCTTTTTTTACAATTTTAATTTTGTCAAATAGTTTATGCGCTGCCATAAATCCAAGTTTTTGCTGATTAATTTTTTTTTGCTTTTCTTCTTCAGTTTCAGAACTAGTGAAATCAGAATTATGTTCAAATATTATTAATTTGCGAGTTGCCATTTCACCACGAGAAGCTGAACGGTCAAAATCAAACATTTTCTCAAGAGCATCAAAAAGCAGTTTTAAATCGTCTTTTGAAAAACCTGTATTTTTGCAAAGGCTAGGAGAAATAAAACCGTGCAATTTATATAAACCATAAGGAATTATATATTTATTTCCAAATTGACTAGATGAAGCTGTTTCAGTATCTCCTCCTTCTTCAACAATTTTAGCTCCTCTCTTTGTATCATCAGCATTGGTTAAAGCAACTCGAGTTATAGTTATATTCATAGGCTCAACTGGATCAATTGATTCTGCAAAACCGAGCTGAACAGGGCCTCTAACTTGCCCACAATTCCATTGGGAAACCTCTTTGTTTTTTTCTAAATATTCTTTGAATTCTTTTTTATCTTTTTCGCTTACTTTGCCCGTTGTCATAACTGCACCAAAAGCCCGAACATCAAAGAAATTCTCACACATCCATTTTCTAGCTCTTTCAATAAGAGAACCTTCATCATCACCTTGTTGTAGATTTTGATCAATATAAGCTTTCTTCTGCTCATTAACTAAAATACCCTTCTCTTTTACATAGATTTTAAAAGGTGGCTGGTCTTGCTTTTGAGTAGAAATATAATTCCTAATTTTTCTTTTAATTGAAACATCGGTAACTAATCCTTTGCCTGTTTCAAAGTCCGTTCTAGGTTGATTAGCTGAGTCTGGATCTCCATTTGGATTACCTTTGTTTACATCAAATAAAAGTACGAATTCATAGCGATTGTTTAACATAGTTTAGTTTCCTTCTTTTTGTTGGTTATTTTTTTGATTTTTTAATGCTTCTTCTTTGTCTTTTTGTTGTTGCTTGTAAAAGCCTAAAACAAATAAAGCTCTATCTTCTTGACTTAAAGTATCAGGGAATGGATTATTCATATTTGCTTCAAAATCAGATCCCAATTCACCAAGTATTTCTAATATTTGTTTTTCTTTATTTGTTGCAATACCAATATGATCCCTTTGCAATTTAGGCAAATAAATCGTTCTATGATCTGAAAGTAATTGATGGAAAATTTTACTTGGCTTACTAGAGGCTATTTTAAAATAAGTTGCAGAGCCATGATGTTGTTTTTCACTAGATGATTTAGAATCTTGATTTTCTAATTGTTTCTTTTTAGTACCAAGGATAGCTACTTTTTGAGTATCAGTTAAAACCCAATATAATTTCCCTAACTGATAAGCAATATAAGCTTTTTTCTTTTCTTCTGAATCAATTGTTTGTAAATTCATTTGTTTTTCCTTTTCTTTTTTTTGTAAAAAATCTTCATAAATTTTTCTATTTAATCTTATGAGATAAGCTTTTAAGAGAGACATTCTTCTATTATGAACTTTTAACCACTTAGATAAATCTTCTGGTTTTACCCTCCAAGATGATGGCTCTTGCTCCACTCTCTCTAAAGCCATAACAAGAATACTTCTAGGTAATGGTGAACCTCTAATAACAGACAGAAACAACTCTAAAGATAATCTCGAAGGTATTTTCTTATCATCACCTGCTCTGATTAATGCTCTCAATAATTCTTTTCTTCCTTTTGAAACCCTCTTCTCTGACTCTTCTCCTAAATCTAAATCTTTAAACCATTGAATAATATTCTCTTGAATGTTTGGAAGATTTTCTTCAAGATAAGATGAAATTGCAATTCTTCCTTGATTTCCTTTTAAAACCAATAAGTAAAATTCATTAGAATCAAGTGGAAGTGGACTTTTGCCAGCAAACACAGAATCAAAAAGTGCTTTAGCCTCTTCTGAACTTGCATTATAACCACTTTCAAAAAAATCTAAATATGAATCAGATTCTTTATTTTCTTCTCTTAACCAATAAACAGCACAAGTATCATCAGAAAGATTTATTCTATTTGTGAGAACCTCTTTCTCCTCAGTTTTCTCTGTTTTACCTTTTTTAATTGTGATTGATTTTTTCGTTTTGCTCGAGAGTAAATTCCTTAAACCAGCCATAGCTTGCTCTGAAGCTAATTTTGAAATAGTCGCATTTTCATTTCCAATTAAGCCATAAGATTCATAAGCATCTGTATTAAATGAAACAAGTGGAGATCCTGAGGTTATTGCACCAGGTACCCCTTTCAAAACATCATGATTTATAACAGAACTTCCTTTCTTTCCAGTTATTAAGCATAAAACCTCATTTTGAGATTCGGCTTGAGATGAAGAAAATTCCTTCCAGAAGTTTTTAGCATTAATATTTTCAATCAATTCGTTCACTGGCTGTTCATAACAAAAACTTATTTCATGATTGCTGAAATCAATCTTATATTCTTCAAGTTTTGAAAGAGCTTTAGCAAGTTCGTCTTCATTGTTCAAGAAATCGGAAATGGCTTTTAACTCTTTATCTTGAGTCTTTTCAAATGCAACTTGAATTAATTCTGTAAATTTCTGATGATAAGTTTTTTTCTTCTTGCCATCAGTCCATTCAGGAAAAATATATTGAGGTTTATCAACTAAAAAATAAGGTGCAACTCCTGATGA
This sequence comes from Candidatus Caenarcanales bacterium, assembly GCA_947494115.1. Classification (GTDB taxonomy): domain Bacteria; phylum Cyanobacteriota; class Vampirovibrionia; order Caenarcaniphilales; family Caenarcanaceae; genus CANLTT01. The sequence goes on along the minus strand of CANLTT010000003.1, from coordinate 14,849 downwards.
ACGGACTTTTCGCTTGGGAACAAATTTTGGTTTTCCTTTCGATTTTTTATTATCTAAAACATCTCCCAATGCTATTAATCCAAGAAATTCACCATTATCACCAACATTAATTAACCAATGAATACCAACTTTCTCAAAATCTGGATCTTCAACTAACTTTTTTTCTTCAGCATATTTATATAGTTTTTGTAAAATCATTACTCTTTACCTCCAATTGGGTGAATATTTTCAATAATTCCTTTTTTAGAAATAACTGCATGAAAGAATAAAGGAAAATGCCTCTCTTCCCCTTCTCTGTAATCCATATCATAAAGAACCAACCCAAGATCTTGCTCTTCATCATACTTCACTGATTCTGGCACACCATTATAGAAACAAACTTCAGCGGGAAATTCACGACAACCTAAATAAGGCATTGAAAAATATTGCCCTTTCTCAATTCTTCTCTCAAGCATTTCTTCAAATTTCTTTAAATTATCATCTTGCCCCGCTCTACTAGTCATTTCAAAGAAAAACTCAACTGCATAATCTGGATCTTTAAGAATTAGAGAATTTCTTTGTTGGCGGTTCTTGGGTTTGTCTGAACTATCAGCATAATAAGGGTTAGGTATTGCTTTTCCTTGAGACCAAGAAATAGCATTAGAAGTAGAAATTTTGTGATTTACTTCATTTCTTTTTATAGTTACAAATTTTGGCTTATGATCAAGAACCGTGATCTTTGTTATTGTGTATTTGATAGCTGGTTTCCAGAGAATTGCTTCAATTACAGCTCTTGCGGCACTTGGGGTGATTATCGGATAAGTTGCTCTCTCAGCTTTGGCTTCAGGTCTTGTGAAACAGCCATATTCCCCCTTGATTCTTACTTGAAAAATTTTAGATTTATTAGATTTATTAGACATAGTCTATTGAAAACCTCTCCAAATCAGTTTTATTAAAATCTTTATCAAAAGTAACTATAGATAAATTGTGTTTTTTACAAATTTGATATTGATAAGCATCATCAAAGTCAAGATTGTATAAATCCATAGCCCCTATTAATTCTATAAACTCAACTGGCTTCAACTCATACACAGTTAATCCTTGATTAACAACTTTATTTAGAAAGATTTGAAACACTGCATCTTTTCTCTTTTTGTGAAGAATTACGCCTATAGAGCATAGAGGAAAATATGAAATGCAGAGCTTATTAATATTATTATTCTGAAGAAATGAAACTACTTGTCTTGATTTTTCCTGCTCTAATAAAGCTTCGAGGAAAATATTTGTATCAAGTAAAAACATTAAAATTCAACTTTCTATTAAGGTAAGAATTAACATTAAATTACTATAACACAACTCGCAAACTTCATGCTTTTAAATCTGACTTATGATTTATAATTATTTTCTAATTGAAAAATTAGTGGATTGAAACATGCTTTTAAAGCTGAGAGTAGTAAAAAGTAGTTTTTCTTTCTTCTTAAAGTTAAAGCTACTTTTTGACTTTTTCATCATTCCACCAATTCAAACTTTCTTTTTGTAATTCAATTGAGGTATATTCACTTTTAAATTCTTTCAAACCCCCAACCCAACTTAAATCCATATATTTCTCATCTGTTTTTTTGAAAATTTCCCACTTATAAACTGAATATAATGAGTAATTTCATCTAAAGCCTCATTCGGCAAATTGCTCAATATTTCATTTATTTCTTTAATTTGAGAATTCATAATCTTTAATTTTCATAAGATAAGCGATCTAATATTAATTTTACTATTCCCTATTCAGAATTCAAGTAATGAATAAATTTTATTCTCGTAGTTTAGACAATTGCAAAACTGATAATTTGCCTTTACTCAAAGATCATTTAAATCGAGTTTCAGGGAAAGCAAACTCTTTTGGGGCTATATTCGACAGTTCATCAATTACATCTATTTGTGGACTTTGGCACGATTTTGGTAAATACTCTGAAGAATTCCAAACATACATGAAGGAATCTAATATTGCTCATCTTGAAAATGAAAAATATCAAAAAAAGAAAGTTGATCATTCAACAGCTGGAGCAGTTTTAGCTTTAGATAAATACAAAAATAAAATTGGAAATATACTTGCCTTAATCATAGCTTCTCATCATTCAGGATTGCCAAACCAACAAAAATTCAAAGAGAGATTCTGGAAAGAATTACCCAGAAAAGACCAAGAAGGAATTTTTTCAGAAAAAGTTTTAAAGCTCTTCGAAGCTTGTGAAAATGAAGAAAGCAAAAAATTATTTGACTCTAAAATTGCAATTGACATACCAGAATTTTTCAAGAATAAAAATTTATTTTCCGATTTCAGCTCATCTGAAAGAAAAGACAGAACACAAAGATTAACTGAACTATGGATTCGTTTTTGTTTTTCATGTCTGATAGATGCTGATCGTTTAGATGCGGTTTTGGATGGCGAACCCGATAAAATAAAAGTTCTTCAACAATTACAAAACAATTATTCTTCCCTAGCAGAGCTACAAAATAAACTCGAAAAAGATTTAAGCAAAAAAAGAATTAGCTCTGAAGAACGCCTTAAAGAGATGCAATTGAACAAACAAAATATTGCTAAAGCTCAACAAGTGCATAATGCTCGGCAATTGGTCTTAAAACACTGTCTAGAAGCCGCTAAGCAAATAAGCAGAAAATGTTTTTCTTTAACTGTGCCAACTGGTGGCGGCAAAACTTTAGCTTCTATGAAATTTGCACTTGATTATGCTTTAAACAAAAATGCCCAATTGCCCGAAGAAAAGCAAATCAAAAGAATAATTGTTGTAATTCCTTATACGAGCATTATTGAGCAAAATGCCAAAGTTTATAAGCAAATTTTTGGCGAAGAAAACGTTCTAGAGCATCATTCAAATTTAGATCCAGCCAAAGAAAATGAGCTTAACCGCTTGGTAACTGATAATTGGGATGCCCCGATTGTAATTACAACAAGTGTTCAGTTCTTTGAAAGTTTATTTTCTAATAAGCCCTCTAAATGCCGAAAATTGCATAATATTATAAATTCAGTTGTTATTTTTGATGAAGTACAAACCTTTCCAGTTAAAGTCTTAGAGCCAATTTTAGAAGTTTTAAACGATTTAAAAGAATTTTTTGGAATTACACCTGTTTTTTGTACAGCAACTCAGCCAGCCTTCAGCAAAAGCGATTTAAAAGACTTTGATCCAAATAGCATTATTTCTAAGCTTGCTTTTGACATTGAACCAATTATTTGCCATGAAGAACAAAAAAAATTATTTTCTGATTTAGAAAGAGTCAAGTTTCAAATTGACAATCAAACCGAAAAAACCAATGCTCAATTAGCTTTAGAAGCGGCCAAGCATCAAAAAGTTTTATTAATCACCGATAAACGTAATTCGGCCAAAGAAATTTATGAAGAATTAAAGCTTCTCAAGCCAGACGAAGCGGATGATTCTTTATTTCATTTATCGGCTTTAATGTGCCCCGTTCACCGAGAAACAGTTTTAGAACAAATAAAAGCCCGTTTGAATGATGGCCTAAATTGTCGTGTAATTGCAACTCAATTAGTAGAAGCGGGTGTTGATATTGATTTTCCAATAGTAATTCGGGTTTTAGCTGGCTTTGATTCAATCGCACAATCGGCGGGCAGATGCAACCGAGAAGGCAAATTAGAACAAGGCCAAGTTTTTATTTATAAAGCCACCGAAAAGCCACCAAAAGGCATTTTGCAAACAGCCCAAAATATTGCAGAATGTTTATTAAAAACACAAAAAGACTTTAATAATCAGCCTGAAGACTTTATTAATTATTTTAAAAGTTTATATTCTATTTCGGAACTTGATTGTTGTGGTATAAATACTTCTCGCTCTCAGTGGAACTTTGAAGATACTGCTACTAAATTTAAACTAATTGAAGAAAATACTATTTCGGTAATTGTTTTATATGATGAAAAAATTCAAAAACAATTTAATAATTTTCACCAAAAACAGCCTCAGTTGAGCAATTTACAAAAAATCATAGAGCTAAAAAAACTAAAAAAAAGCTTACAAAGATATACCGTAAATATTTATCCAAGCGAAAAAATTAATAAAACTATTTTAGACAAACTTTATGCTAATTCAGATTTTTATGATGAAAACCTTGGCTTAATAATAGATTTAAGCAAAGATTCTCACAAAAAAACTTATGATAGAAAAAAAGGTTTAAATATTGAAGAATTACCTAATCTTGCCAATTTAGAAGTTTTAATTGCTTAATACAAAATAAACTGATTTGCCAATACTGGCTCAAAATATTACAATTAAAGCTCTTCTAGTTTAGATCTTATAAATTTTATGACTCAAAAATGTCCTATAACCGTTGCTAAAGGCGATGGAATTGGCCCTGAAATTATGGATGCCACTTTGCATATTTTAAACTCGGCTGGTGCTCAAATAGAGCCAGAATTTATTGATATTGGTGAAAAAGTTTATTTGGCTGGTAATTCAGCTGGAATTTCTGCTAGCTCTTGGGAATCTTTAAGAAGAACTAAAGTGTTTTTAAAAGCCCCAATTACCACTCCTCAAGGCGGCGGCTTTAAAAGTTTAAATGTAACGACCCGCAAGGCTTTGGGTTTATATGCCAATGTTAGACCCTGCACTTCTTACGATCCGTTCATTCCAAGCAAACAGCCCAAAATGGACTTGGTAATTATCCGTGAAAACGAAGAAGATTTATATGCTGGCATTGAACATCAACAAACACCCGAAGTTGTGCAATGTTTAAAGCTCATTACTCGCCCCGGCTGCGAAAAAATTGTACGTTATGGTTTTGAATATGCCATGCGCAATAAACGCAAAAAAGTTACTTGCATGACCAAAGACAATATTATGAAAATGACTGACGGTTTATTTCATAAAGTTTTTGACGAAATTAGTGCTGAATATCCAGATTTAGAAAAAGAACATTGGATTATTGATATTGGAATGGCCAAAATTGCCGATTCACCACAAGAATTTGATGTAATTATTATGCCAAATCTTTATGGAGATATTGCTTCTGACGTGGCCGCTCAAATAACTGGTAGTGTTGGCTTGGCTGGTTCGGCTAATATCGGTGAAGAATGTTCTATGTTTGAAGCGATTCACGGTAGTGCTCCCCGCAGGGCTGGTCAGAATGTCGCTAATCCTTCTGGTTTACTTTTGGGTTCCGTTTTAATGCTACAACACATAAACCAAAATGAAATTGCTAGCCTTGTGCATAATGCTTGGTTGCGCACTCTAGAAGATGGAGTTTATACGTATGATATTGCTAAAGGTAAAGCTTCAGTAGGAACTAAAGAATTTGCTGAAGAAGTTGTGAAGCGTTTAGGCCAAAAACCAAATACTTTAAAGGCGGTTGATTATACTGGTGCGCCCTCTCAGACAATGAAAAAATATGAGCGCAAAATCACCAATATAAACCGTGAACTACAGGGAGCAGATGTATTTATTTATTATGTCGGTGAAACCAATGCGCTTGGCCAAAAACTCGAAGCTTTAGCTGGGCCTGAATTTAAGCTCGGCATGATCAGTAATCGTGGAGCCAAGGTTTATCCAAACGGTTTGCCCGAAACTTTTTGTACCGATCACTGGAGATGCCGCTTTTTGGGTGCAAATGGTAAAACCACCCATGCCGATATTCGTAATTTACTAAGCCGTATTGAATCTGCTGGTTTGGAATGGATTAAACTTGAAGGTTTGTATCTATTTGACGGCCAACGTGCTTATTCTTTAGGCCAAGGCGAATAGTCTCGTTAGTATCTCGAACTGTGGTTTTCAGAATTGAAAGAAAATCATAGTTCGAGACTAGTATTCATCTTCACAATAACTAGTTTCTTCTTCGTAATAGTATTCTTCTTCATAACAAACATCATTTCTGCGATTATTAGTACGAGCATTATTAGGTCGCTCTGCATGATGATTATTGTTTTGTTTTGTAATATTATCTTTTTTTGTTATTTCGATTGCTAAGTTTTCTTTATTACTATTCTCAGGTTTATTTTGTTTTGAAATTATTGGTAAAGTATTTTTAGTATTCTCAGGTTTATTTTCTTTTACAACTATTGGTGAATTCTTAGTAGTATTTTGAGATTTGTTTTGTTTTGAAATTACTGCTGAATTTTTAATATTTTTTGGTTTATTTTGTTTTGTAACTACTGGCAAATTCTTAGTATTTTGTGGTTTGTTTTGTTTCACAACTATTGGTGAATTAGTAGTATTTGGAGATTTGTTTTGTTTGACAACTACTGGTGAATTATTAGTATTATTTTGTGGTTGATTTTGTTTTACAACTTTTTGTTCTATATTTTCGGCAACTTTAATATTCTCAGCAACTTTAATTTCTTCTTGATTTGAATCTTGGCTTAAATCAGCTTGAAGAGAATTAATGCGATCTTTGATTCCATCGAGCCAAGCCGCTAAATATTTGGGCGCATCTTTTAATTTGCAAGGAGCCATAATTTCACCAAAACCAATTGTTAAATCTTTTTGCAAATAAGGCTCTGAAAAAGCTCTAATTTCGGCTTCTGCTCTAGATAAATTTTCGAGTTTGTCTTTTAAAAACTGAATTTGGTTTTTATCTTTGGTTTCTTTAGTTTCTTCAACTTTTTCTTCGATTTTAGTTGTAATTCGGTCTAAATTGCTGATTGATTGACTTATATATTTTTGGGCTTCGCTTAGTTTACAAGAGGGATTTTCAGTTTCTGTGATTTGGTCAATATCATCATCAATTGTGTCTAAACGAGCTTGTAAATTTTCAAAATCTATTTCTTCTTGAGGCGTTAAAGTTTCTTGCTCTTCAAGAGCGATTATTTGATTTTCAACTTGTTTTCTTTCGGCTGACAAAACTGGCAAATATTTTTGTTTATATTCATTTTCTAAACTCAAAGAACAAAAATCTTGGCCTTCTTTGCCTATGGGTTTTGCGACAGAATTATTAGGTTTTTCAGAATTATTATTAGTATTTTGAGGCGATTTTGTAGTATTTTGCTTTTCGGCTTGAATTGGAACTGGATTAGAAATATTATTTTTATTAGAATGTGTTAAGCCCCACAGAGCGGCAATTAATAAACCAATACTAGCAAGCAAAGCCAATAAAACTTTAGCTAAACTATTACTCTCAGAACGATTGGCTCTAATACTTGGATTATCTATAGTATATTCTGGTTTTGGTGGCAATGTATTTGGCTTTTCGCTAGACTCTAAAAAAGGATTATTATCAAAAGGATTATCCGAAGGTTTTTGCCCTAACCAATTTGGCTTAGAATCTTCCTCAAATTTAAAATTTTCTGAATTATCTTTATCGTCCATGAAAATTACCTACTAGAAATATATTTATTATTGTTTTGGGCTATTAAGTTTTGTTTATAGTTATTCCCATAATAAATTTAACAATACAGCCATTCTTACGTAAAGACTATTAAAAACCTGCCTATTTATTAAAGAAATTTTGGCATGATCGACCAATTCAGAATCAATTTCAAGGCCTCTATTAACTGGCCCTGGATGCAAAATTTTAATTCGGTCTATATTAATTTTAGCTTTTTTTAAGGCATTTTCCGAAATTTTATAATGCTCACTATAATCTTCTAGGCTTTCAATTAAACCTTTAGCTTGTCTTTCTTTTTGTAAACGTAAAACCATCAAAAAATCAGTATTGGGCAAGCCAGTTTCTAAAGAATGATGAATAGTTACATTTTCAGCTAAACTTTTTAATTCTTCAGGAACAAGGCTAGGAGGGCCAATTAAATTGATTTTTGCGCCAAATTTACTTAATAAATAAATATTCGAACGAGCGACACGGCTATGCAAGCAATCTCCGACAATACTAATTTGCTTGTTTTTTAAATCGTCTGTGCATTCTAAAATCGTAAACAAATCAAGAAAAGCCTGAGTTGGATGTTCATTTGTGCCGTCTCCAGCATTTATAATTTTGATTTTGGTATGTTCTAAAGCTTTTGCAAGTTCTAAGGCCGCTTCTGAAGCAGAATGTCTTAAAATAATACAATCAATTCCTAAATTTGCCAAAGTACGAGCTGTATCAATCAGGGTTTCGCCTTTTTGCAAAGAAGAAGTATTGAGGTTTAAATCGATAACTTGAGCTTCAAGTCGCATACCTGCCAACTGAAAACTGGTTTTGGTTCGAGTGCTGGCTTCAGAAAAGAATAAAGCAATAAATTTATTTCTTAATAATTTTGAACTTATTTGGCTTGTTTGCAATTGGCGGGCATTTTGAATGAGTTGCAAAATATAATTTTTATCCAAATCTTTAGTGCTAAGAAAATGCTTCATAAATTGACAAATGCAGAGGAATTCTTTTTAAATTATATTATTGTTAGCGAGGGAAAACCATGTCAGAAAAAGAAAACTTAAATAATAGCAAACGTGATTTATTGAAAGCTGGCTCTATGCTGGCCGCTGGCTTTTTTTTGGGTTCAAATAATTCTTTAAAAGCCGAAAGCGCAGTAAAACCTTTAAACAGCAAAGATTTTTCGCCTTTAGTTTCACGCCCGCCTAAGGGAATGAGTTCAAGACAAATTAATGAACATTTGGGTTTATATCGTAAATATGTAGCGGCCTTAAACAAAGTTAATGAAACCGAAAAAAAGGCTGGAATCACGCATGACACTTTAATTAATAAGGGTTTTGCATATGGCGGCACAATTTTACATGAGCTTTATTTTGGTAATTTAACTTTTAATCCAACCGACCTTAATTATCGTTCTGAGCTGATGAAAGCCATTGAAAAAGAATTTGGCGCATATGAAGGTTTGGTTAATAATTTTAAAGAAGCTGGCAAAGCCGCCCGTGGTTGGGTAATTTTGGGTTTAAATTTATATGATGGCCGTTTGAATATTTATGGCCTTGATTCACATAATGAAGGAACTGCTTTAGCTTTTATTTGGCCAGTCTTGGTAATGGATGTTTATGAGCACGCTTATATGATTGACCATGGAACCAATAAGGAAGCTTATATTGATGGTTTTATGCAAAATATAGATTGGTCAATTGCCGAAGCCCGCTTTTTGCAAGGTTTTAAAAATATTAATAATGCCACTTTGATTATTTAAAATATCTTCTATTGGGAGCGTCCCGATTTTAAAAAATTTCTAAATTATCGCCTCGACTTTTACTTTTCTGGATGATGGTCAATGTCGCTTATTATTCCATGATTTTATGTAATGCCTCTCTGAAAGCACTATTTGCTAAGGAATTTTGCTTGCAAACCCCCTCCGCCCCCTTGACAGGGGGAACTAGCGGTTTTTTAAGTGTTTTTCTCCCATGTTTTTAAATAATAAAATTAAGCTTTAACGCTCTTATTTAGGCATGATTTTTTAAATAAATGTGCTAATTTAAACACAAAGTCTAAACTATTAAACCTTGAGTTCCCCCTGTCAAGGGGGCGGAGGGGGTTTTTCTAGTTTTAAATTTACACGAATCGAGCCTATAGAAGATTGATTTTCTTTAATATTCAAAATCGGGACGCTCCCCTTCTATTCGCAACTAAAGCTTTTGCCCAAAACTTGCAAATAAGAATTAGTTACATTATCAAGGGCAATATTATGCAAAACCCATTTTTCTTGCTGGCTAGACCATTTAAAAGTCCAGCAATCATTGACTGCAAGCTTGAATATATTTAAATTCAAAACATTAAAACCGCCAGATAAATTATCAAGTAAACCAAAACTATTCAATTCATCGCCTTTTATGTTTTCTAGGTTTGTTTCTGTTGAGGAGTATTCATTATCTAACCAAACCACAAAATAATCTTCCTCCGCTTCTGGAAAGTTTATAACCGAAATAATTAAAAAATCTTCAAGTTCACAGTCAAAACAATCAAGCAAGTCTAGATATTTCAAATCGGTTTTGCCAAGCCGAGAATCACTTAAAAGCAAATTATAACCTTGCTCCGAAAGATAATCTTTAATTGAATCTAGATTTTCGCCATTAAGCCAAGCCTGCTTTAGAGCCTTATAAGTTTGCTTAATATCACTTTCTATCAATTTATAATCCCATTGTTTAGGATTTTTTAAATTTAGCTTTGCTATGAGTTCTTTTGCCCTTTTGCCAGCTGATTTTAATTTTTCGGCTTTACTTAACATTCATTTTTCCTCTTCAAAGGATTTATGCCAAATAACTATTTTCTCCAAACTGGGGCTAATCCTATTGCATAAAATATAAACCATTTCCCAAACCATTTTGCCATAGTATCTGTCTTAGTTAGCCACAGCAATCGCTACAGTTGCAGAATCTAAAGCTTTAAAAGTTGTAAAATTACCAGCGGTAGCTAATTTGGTTAAATCATTTAAGGTTTTTTGTTGTTTAGTATTCAAAGCTGAATAGTTAATAGCTGGAACATCATTTTTGTAATTTTGTAAAGCTTTTTGATAAACCGAAATCATTTGTGCTTTATCGGTTCTTACATCTTTTTTGCCAAGTTCTTTATTTAAAGTAATATCACTTAAAACAATACCTAAAGCTTGGTAAGCCGAAGTTGCTGTAATGCTCTCGCCAGCCACAATACGACCCAAAACATCATAAAGTTCATTTGCCAAAACTATTGCAAGCTGAGAATCGGAAGATTTAAGTTTTTTATAGTTATCAGAATTTAAAACCACAAAAGGAAGAGCTTTGCTTGAAGGTTTGGTTTGTACAATGGTATTAAAAGCCAAAGGTGCATTTGTATTTAATAATCTAGAAATACTACCTAAATGCAAAGTTAAAGGTTTATAGCTTTGTTCAATACCAGCATTTTCTAAAGAAGCAAGCAAAGCTGACCCAGATTGAGTATTTTTTAGCATTTCTAAAGAGTGAGTTATTTCGCTAGCTTTGATTGGTGTATTGCTACCTTGAAAACTATTACCAAATTGCAACCACTTAATAGAAGCAATTCCTTGGGCATCATAATTTTCGGGCATTTCTTGGGCTAAAAACTTGCAAAGCGATTTACCCAAACCACTAAGCTTATCAGAGGCTTCTAATAATTCTTTTTGCGTAAAATTGGTAGCCACGGCTTTCGCCTTATTACAAAGCAAAGAAAATACTACCAAAACTATAAATATGGCACGTTGCATGATTTTATTAATTTAAGGATAAAACTTGAGTTTGTTATTTTTAAATAAAATTCAAGCGAGATTTCCCGCCAAAACAAAACTTAGAGTAGATCAAATTTATACTTTAACTATAAGTTTTATTTATTTCATATTTATATTCTAGGTAATTTAACCTATCTCTAACAGGGGACAATCCCTTTTCAATAGGCCGAAAGCTCTATTTATAAACCAAAACCACCATTTATATGTAAAATTTCACCATTGATCGCTGGGTTTTCGGCAAAGTAAACAGCCAAACTACCAATTTCTTGGGGTTTTAAAAACCTTTTTAAAGGACTATCAGCGGCAATTTGGTTTTTCATTTGTTCTAAACTTATATTTGCTTTTTGCGCCGAATGCTGAAGTACTTTATCTGCCATGGCGGTTTCGGTAAAGCCGGGGCAAATTAAATTAGATCTAATACCTTTTTCTTTAAATTCAATGGCAGTGGCTTTCATAAAACCAGCCAAAGCATGTTTAGAAGCTATATAAGCCGAGGAATCAGCAACAGCTATTGTACTCAAAGTAGAACCAATAAATAAATGTATGCTTCCTGCGCCCATTAAAGGACTAATTTCACGCGTGAACAAAAAAGGAATTTTAATATTAGCTTCAAAAGTTAAATCCCAAGTTTTGTCATCAAGCTCTAGAATAGATGAACTGTGAATATAACCAAAATTATGTACTAAGCAAATTTGATTAATATTTAATTCTTTAATTTTAGTTTTTAATTTTTCTAGAATATTATTAGTTTGCAAAATATCGCCTAAAATTTCGTGGTCTGGTTTGTGGTTTTGCCCAGAAGAGCGAGAAATGCCTAAAGTAAGCCAATTGTTTTGCTTAAAACTTTGTACTATACCAGCTCCAATACCGCTAGAAGAACCAGTTATAATTGCTAATCTTTTTTCCATATATACCCCGCAATTTGGCCATCACCAGAGCCAACTTTAACTTCAATTTCGGTAATTTTACATTTTTCTATTATATTTTGATCTTTAATTAATTCGCTCACTAAATAATAAGAAAATTCTTCAACTGTCGTATTTTTGATGGGTAAAAGTTTAATATCTTTTTTGAGAAAGCTGATTTCATCATTATAATGACGCACTAATATTTTATCTTCGGTATGCTCAAAACTTAAATAAGGCGAATTAGCTGGAAGCAAAAAATACTCATCTAATTCTTCGCATAATAAACGTAATTTCTTTTTAAAAATACGATAATCAGCGGTTAGGCCGTTTTCATCAACTTCAGCAGTTAAATGTGCACGCACTCTAAAATTATGACCATGCAATCTTTCTCTTTCAGTCGCCGAAAACACCGTAAAATGTCCAGCTGAAAATTTCATATCTTCCTTAAATAGCTCAACTGTACATTGTCTATTCATTTTAATAATCATAACCATTTTTACGTAAATGCACAGATGGCTCGCCTGAAGATGCACTAAGCAGGTTTGCATTTAAAACTTGCCCAATAAATAAATTATGATCGCCTGCCAATTCAGTTGTAGAGAGCAATTTACATTCCAAATAGGCCACAGCGTCTTGCAAAATTACACCTTTAGTTGCCGAAGATAAAGAAGTTTGCATATCAGCAAATTTAGCCGCACCCAGACCGCCTTTAAAAAATTTACTAATTAAACCAGAATTATTTTTGCCCATTACATTCACCACAAAATGGCCAGCCTGCTCAATTAAATGAAGGCCTTTTCTTTCTTTTTTTATTCCAATACTCACCATGGGCGGCTCAAAAGAACATTGCTGAACCCACGACATAAGCATTCCATCGGTTTCGTTTAACTCATTATTGTAAAAAGTAACAATAAACAGCCCGCTTGGAATGCGCCCTAAAGCCAAACCAATATTTTCTTTATTTTTATCCATTTTTTACTCCAAGTTTTTTATATTTTATAGCAATAACCCCAATTGCAACTAAAAAAGAGCGCAAATTCAATCTAATTGGCTAATTCCCTGTTAAAATTTTTTGCAAAACTATGGCAAACAAAAATTTTACTTCAAATCTAAATTTTCAAAATAAGATTATTGTCGCAACCAATGGCTGTTTTGATATTTTGCATATTGGCCATATTCGTTATTTGCGGCAAGCCAAAAGTTTAGGAGATATTTTAATTGTGGGTGTAAATTCAGATAATTCGGTTAAAGCTTTAAAAGGTTCAAAACGCCCAATAAATAAAGCCGAAGACCGCGCCGAAGTTTTGCAAGCCTTAAGTTTTGTCGATTTTACTTATATTTTTGAAGAGAAAACGGCCGATGAGTTTTTGCAAATTACCAAACCAAATATTTATGTTAAAGGCGGAGATTATTCTTTAGAAGAACTTCCAGAGAAAAAAATGCTAATAAGTTTGAATATTAAAACAATATTTTTACCTTTTCATGATGGTTATTCAACAACTTCAATTTTGGCAAAAGTTTAAGCTATGATTTATTTATTATTTTGGCTCAGTTTATTTCTTTCGGCTTGTTCGGTTCATTCAAGTGAAGATTTTAATTTGCAAAAACAAGCGCAATCTTCTTCTGTTAAGCAAATGGAAGAAAATTTGTTTGAAAAAATTAATCAAATTAGAAAAAAATACAAATTAAAACCTTTGCAAGAAAAACCCGAGCTTTCAGCGACAGCCAGAGCTTATAGCAAATTGATGTCGGAAAAAGATTTTTTTGAGCATAAAAGTCCAAGCGGTTTAAATTTAGCCGACCGCCTTGAGAAAACCGACCTAGACTATATTTTGGCTGGAGAAAATTTATTTATGAGTTTTAATTTGGCCGAACCAACAGCTAAAGCCGCCGATGAATGGATGAATAGCCCAAGACATAAAAAGAATATTCTAAATTCGAGATTTACGCATGCGGGCTTGGGAATATGGCAAAAGCAAGACAAATATTATTTCACGCAAGTTTTTATTCAAGCACCAAATTAGATTTATTGGAAAAGAAATAGGCTTGGTTTTTTGAGTTCTCAACTGTTTTGCTAACACTTAGTAGTTTTAATACAATGTAGTTATAATATAATTATGAGCGGAATAAAATTCACTTGGGATCAGTCTAAGAACTCTTCAAATCAGAAGAAACATGGTTTATCTTTTGAAGAAGCTAAAACTGTATTTTACGATGATAATGCCAGATTAATACTTGATCAAGCCCATTTAGAGGAAGAAAACAGATTTATTTTATTAGGTCTTAGTTCTCAATTGAAAATATTAGTTGTTTGTCATTGTTATCGAGAAAATGAGCAAATAATAAGAATTATCTCCGCTCGTAAAGCAACCAAAACAGAAACTAAACAATACAAGGAGTTTCAAAAATGAAAAACGAATATGATTTTTCTCAATCAAAACCTAATCCGTATACAAAAAAACTTAAAAAACAAATCACCATTAGACTAGACGAGGACACTATTAATTATTTTAAAAAAATCGCTACCGAAAAAGAAATACCTTATCAAAGTCTAATGAATCTTTATCTAAAAGACTGTGCCAAAGCTCAAAAACAAGTTCAAATTGAATGGGTTTAGTTTTTAATAAAGTTATGATGAGGAATTGGAAGGGCTGATTATGCTATAGCTAATCCAGACTAAAAGGATCTATTTATAATTTTAAAAAAGTGTTCAAAATAACCTGACGGATCTAAATTAATAAGCTGCTTAAAAGCCTGATCGATTGAAGTTGATCCGATTTAGGAGACAAACTTTTTAGAGATATTGTAAAGCTCCTCGAATTGAAGAGGGGACAGATAATTCAAGGTTGAATGCTTTCTTT
>CANLTT010000002.1 GCA_947494115.1 Candidatus Caenarcanales bacterium | reverse complement strand
TGGGGGAAAAGCAAGAACTAAAGGACAAAATTATGAAAGAAAACATTGAAATACAGCCTAAAGTTTTAATATTAGCTTAGGCTTGTTAAGATATTTGTCATTGAGAATAATTAAACAAAATGGCAATAAAGTTAAGCAAATATGAAATATCAAAATATCCGTGAAGAAGAGCTTAAGAACAAGGTTTCCCAAGATTATTTTGCTGATTTTGATACAACTAAAATTATCGGAAATATTGACTTTTGTATAAGTAATAATACAAAGCCCCGCTCTGTAAGCGACCCCTTAAAAGGTGTACAAATACAAAATTCTCTTTTTGAAAATACTTCTCTTCTCTGGGCGGAAGCCAAAAAAGGCAAATCTAATATTTATAATTCGCTTGTCCAGTTAATTCTCACTATTGGCAAAGCTAGAACATTTGATAAATATTTACCGCCCGCTTTTTTAGGGGCTTTTGACGCAGAACAAATTGCTTTTATTGCTTATAATCAAATTCAAGAAATTTTTTATTTAAATGATTTTAACTGGAATGTTACCCCATCCAATCACGAAACTAAAGAATTTAAATTAATTTTTGAAAAAGTAAAAAATATTCTCGAAAATGATTCTCTTTTGTTTAAATTTATTGATGATGACGAGGAAATAAGAGAATTTATCAAAACTAATTTTGTGATTGGTAACTCTGAGAGCAGTAAAATACAAATTGATAAAAATAATTTTATTACGATTTATACAAAATGGCTTGCAGTCGTAAAATCCACCATTATTTTAGATTGGGATATTGCTAAAAAAAATAATATACTTGACGGAGACTTTTATTTGGCGGATTTACTTTCGAGCGAAAATCAATCGTTAAAAGAGAAACTTTATGTTTTACTAAAACAAGACCGTTATGAATTAGACCGTAAGCTTGATGACATGGGCTTTTTAGGCTCAAAAACAACTGGATTTAATGATAATCAAAAAGCACATAAGCAATTTTGGAATAAATACACCCGTCCGCCCAAAGAGGAATATTGGGATTATATTGTCGAAAGACGAGATTTACTTGTCCCGCAAGATGTTAGGGAGAGGAAGGGCAGTTTTTTTACGCCACAAATTTGGGTTGAACTTTCTCAAAAATACTTAACTGATGAGCTAGGTGAAAATTGGCAAGATGAATATTATATTTGGGATTGTGCCGCTGGAACTGGAAACTTATTAACTGGTTTGACAAATAAATATAATGTTTATGCTTCGACGCTCGACCAGCAAGATGTTGATGTGATGAAAGACCGCATTAAAAACGGAGCAAATCTTTTAGAGAGTCATGTTTTTCAATTTGATTTTTTGAATGATGATTTTAATGATTTCAAAGTTCCAAAGGGCTTGCAAGAAATTATTAATAATTCAGAAAAACGCAAAAAATTACTTATTTATATTAATCCGCCTTATGCTGAAGCTAGTAATAAAAAAACGCTAAAACAAGGAATTGAAGGAAATAGAGCGGTAGAACAAAGTTATATTAATCAAAAATACTCAAAACATTTGGGACAAGGTAATGCTGAGTTATTTGTACAATTTTTCACAAGAATTTACTTTGAAATCCCAGACTGTAAGTTGGCAAGTTTTTCCACCTTGAAATATATTAATGGACCACATTTTCTAAATTTCAGATCTTTCTTTAAAGCCAAATTTTATAGAGGTTTCATTATGCCAGCAGACACTTTTGACAATGTAAAAGGACAATTTCCGATTGGTTTTATGCTTTGGGATTTAGCTAAAAAAGAAGAAATTAAAAAAATTAAGTGTGATATTTACTTGAGCAAAGGAGAAAAGCAAAAACAAAAGACCTTTTATTCTTATCACGATAAAAAATATATGAATGATTGGATTAAGCCTTTTAGAGCTGATCCAGCCAAAAATCAACTTATTGGTAAATTTCCTTTTAAAGGTAATGATTTTCAAAACCAAGATATGGTACAAATCGTTCATCAAAAAATGGATTACAACACAGCCGCTGGGCAATTTTTAATCAATCAAAAAAATGTAATTTACGCTTGTGTTTATTTCGCTATAAGAAAGTGTATGAAAATGACTTGGCTTAATAATAATGACCAGTTTTTGTATCCAAAGAAAAAATGGGAAACTGATACTGAATTAAAAAATAATTGTTTAGCATTTACACTTTTTAGCAATAAAATACAAAGCAAATATGGCATAAATCACTGGATTCCTTTCACAGAAAAAGAAGTAAATGCCAGAGATAAATTTGAAAGTAACTTTATGACAAATTTTATTAAAGGAAAAGTGAATACTGAAATTACAAATGATTTATTTGATATATTACCTAAACAAAATCAAGAACCATTAGAATTTTCAGACTGTGCAAAAGCCGTTTTTGATGCTGGAAAAAAACTTTATATTTATTATCACGCCCAGCCAGACTGCAATGTAAATGCTTCACTTTATGATATTAGAGAACATTTTCAGGGACGAAATGAAAAAGGTAATATGAATAGTAAAAGCCAAGATGAAAAATACACTGAATTAATCGGTGATTTGAGAGAAAGTTTAAATAATTTAGCTGAAAAAATACAACCTAAAGTTTATGAATATGGCTTTTTATTTGAGTGAGTTTTTGAATGATAAACAAACTCTTCAATTTCTGGATTAAACCCTCGGCGAGGGAGGCTCAATTTAATTTTTAGGTTGTGTTGTTTCTGGTTGGTTTGGTCTATTAATTTAAACTTGTTAAACAATTTTGGGTAATTTCAAGTGTTTGTTCAATTTGTTTTTCTTGATGAGCAGAGGAAAAAAACCAAGCTTCAAATTGGCTGGGAGGCAAATAAACACCTTTTTTCAGCATAGAATTAAAAAATTTGGCAAAAAGCTTAGTATCAGAACTTTGAGCCATTTGATAATTTATAATTTCTTTTTCTGGGCTAAAAAACACCGATAACATCGAAGCACATCTGTTTAAAACAATTGGAATATTCTTTTCCTTGAAAATTTGCTTTAAGCCAGCCTCAAGCTTTGCTCCAGTGTTTTCAAGTTTGCTATAAAAATCAGTTTGTTCTAGCAGTTTTAAGGTTGCCAAGCCAGCTGACATTGCCACAGGATTACCAGCCAAAGTTCCAGCCTGATAAACTGGCCCTGAGGGCGCTATCATTTGCATAATCTCGGAGCGGCCTCCATATGCACCAACTGGCAAACCGCCGCCAATAATTTTACCTAAACAAGTTAAATCTGGTTTAATTTTAAATCTTTCTTGAGCACCACCTTGAGCCAATCTAAAGCCAGTCATTACTTCGTCAAAAATTAAAAGAGCTTTATTGTTTTCACAAATTTGTTTTAAGCCAGCCAAATAACCGTCTTGGGGCAAAATACAACCAGCATTGCCCACTACTGGCTCAACAATAATGGCGGCAATCGAAGCTGGATTTTCATCAAAGGCCTTTTGCACAGCGGCTAAATTATTATAAGGCAAAGTAATTGTATATTTGGCTAAATCGGGTAAAACACCGGGGCTGTCTGGCAAACCCAAAGTTGCAACCCCCGAGCCAGCCTGCACCAAAAAAGAATCATAATGCCCATGATAACAGCCCGCAAATTTGATAATTTTAGGTTTTGCGGTATAAGCTCTTGCTAAGCGAATAGCGGCCATACAAGCTTCGGTTCCCGAGGTTACAAAACGCAACATTTGCAAATTTGGCATAAACTTTAAAACCTGCTCAGCCAATTCAAGCTCAAGCTCATGGCAAGTTCCAAAACTTAAACCAGATTGTGCCGTTTGAATAATCGCTTTTAAAACTTCGGGGTGATTATGCCCACAAATGGCTGGCCCCCAAGAACCAATATAATCAAGATATTTGTTTCCATCAACGTCTTCTAAATAAGCACCCAAAGCCGACTTTATATAAACTGGCACAGCATTAACCGCCTTAAAAGCCCGCACTGGAGAATTAACGCCACCCGGGAAAATTTGCTGAGCCTTAGAAAACAATTCTTGCGATTTTTGAAACATGGTTTTAATAGTCAAGATTTCTTTAGCTTAAAACAATTTGATAATATTAAACAAAAATTTAAATTAAATATATTATGAATCAGCCTAATATTTTATCTAATTTATCAAAGAAGCAACACCTTGAACTGATTTATTTGCTTTGGCATAATTGGCTTCAAAAAGTTCCAAGTTGCAAAAAAGCCGAGTATAAACTAGAAGAATATCAAAAGCTTTCTCTTGCTGATTTGGAAGCTCTGCAAGCCAAGCTCGAAAAAAATGTTTTTTATCCTCAAAATTCTGGTTTAAATCTTTTTATTGCCGCTAGTACTATACCAATTACACCTTTTAAAGAAATCTTAAATTCTTTATTGCTTAAAACACCCATTATATGCCGCTTACCTGAAGACTTTGATTTAAGCTTTTATAAATTATTTGAATCTGCTTGCCCTAATAATTTAAAAGATTTTGTTAAGTTTATTTCGTGGACAAGTAATGATTTAAAAATTACTCAAGAATATATTAATAAAAGTGATTGCATAATTGTGCATGGCAAGGACGAAACCATTAATTTGCTTAAACAAATGTCGCTGGGTAAACATTTTTTGGGTTTTGGACATAAAGCTAGTTTTATAGTTTGCAAACCTGAATTAAGTTGTATTTCGGCAATTGTCTCTGATATAGAGGCTTTTGGCCAAAAAGGTTGTTTATCGCCGCAGGTAATTTATTATTTAGAAAAAGAAGAATCTATTTTGAATTTTGCGCAAAATCTTAGTATTGCCATAAAAAAAGTTAATTTCAATTTAAGCCCAGCCGAAGCCTATCAAAAGCAAAATATAATAGAACAAATTTATCTTTGCGGCGAAAATAAAGTTATTGGAGAAAATATTATAATTTCTGAAAACTCTCAATTTGAATATATTCCAATGGCTGGTTTGGTTTGGCTAAAGCCGCTTAAAGATTTATCGGCCTTAAATACTGCGACCGCAAGACTTGACGGTAGAATCGGAGCCATTGGTACTAATTTGCCCGAAAGTTTACTTAAAGAATTTTTTTATAAAGTAAGAATTTGCGAATTGGGCGAAATGCAAAAACCGAGTTTATTATGGCTACAAGAGCCAACTCATTATAATTTATAAACTTTTGCTAATTTGAGCCTTAGCTGTCTCTGAAGTTATATTTAAGGGTACAATTACTAGTTTTTCGCCAACTTCTAGGCCAGTTTTAACTTCGTATTGAATCGCACTAAGAGGCTCGGCAGTTATAGGGCGTTTATTTAATTGGCCTTCGGAATAAATATAAACAAAAAATTTATTATTATTTTCTTCATTAACTTTATAAGTGGCTTCTTGGGGAATAATAATCGCTTGACGTGGGCTTGTAAGTTTGATTTCGCTGTTTACAAATAAATTGGCCTTTAATTTACTCTCTGGATTAGGAACTTGAGCCGTTAAAATAATAGAACGTGTGGCTTGGTCCGCGATTGGATTAATTCGGATTACTTTGGCTATAAAAACTTCGCCATTAACGGTCGAGCTGACGCTCTGTTGAAGATAAATTTGGTTTAAATATTTGCTTGGAATTGCCAGTTCGACTTTAAGAGGGTTAATTTGTACAATTTCAAATAAAGATTTCCCCGGCTGAGCGAGTTCACCAGTTTTAATCAGCTTTTGGCTAATAATGCCACTAATTGGTGCTTTAACATTGGCTTTGTGCATGGCAGTTTGCGCTAAACTAACTTGGGCTTTAGCACTTTCAATTTCACGCAAATTAACCTGATAATCAGTTTCGGCAATATCAACTTCTTGTTTGGCAATTAAATCTTCTTTATAGCCTTGTTTTTTGCGGTTTAAAGTTGTTTTGGCTAAATTAGCTCGGGCAATTGCCTTTTGAAGAGCTTCTTGATTAGTTGTTAATTGATCCCGAGGATCTTTATTATCTACAATTACCAATAATTGGCCAGCTCTAACATAATCGCCCTCTTCGCCTTTTACCTGCAAAGCAATACCTTCGACCTGAGAACTAACAATTGATTCGGTAATTGGTTTAAGCTCACCAGTTGCCTTAAAAGAATCATAAATTTGTGTCGTTTTAACTTCGGCAATATCGCTCGGCATTAAAATAATTTGGCTGATTTTTTTGCTTTTGGTTTCGCTTAAGGTTTTTTTCTGGCAAGCGCAGTTGAAGAATAATAAACAAATTACAATTAATCTTAAAAGCATTTTAAATTTACAAATACAAGTTTTATAAGCATAATCGCAACCATTATAAATTAATGTTTATTCTGAAATAATTTGGTTTAAAATTTAGAACAATATGGGCAATGCCAAGAAAAAACTAGAAAAAAAAGCCGCTAAGGGCAAAAAAGAAACCCCAACTCTTTATAATCGTAAGGCTCGCCACGAATTTGAGATTTTGGACACTTTGCATGCTGGCATGATTTTGACTGGCACCGAAATTCGCTCAATTAGGCTTGGACGAGGACAATTAAATGAAAGCTTTGTGCGCATCGATAAAAAAGGCGAAGTTTATTTATTTGGCATGACAATTCCGCAATATGAATTTGGTAATCGTTATAATCACGATCCAACTCGTATTCGTAAATTGCTTTTAAACCGCAAAGAAATTGATCGTTGGCGTGCCCGAGTAGAGCGTGAAAAATTAACTATTGTTCCTTTAAAACTTTATTTTCGTAATTCTTGGGTTAAACTAGAACTTGCTTTAGCCAAGCGCAAATTACAGCATGACAAGCGCAAAGAATTAAAAGATAAAGCGATTGAACTCGAAACCAAAAGAGCAATTAAAGGACAGTTTTAAAGAAGCAAATTTTTACCAACTTTAGCTTGACGAATTAGGCATTATATGGAATTATTATTAATAGATTAATATATTATTAAACTTTATTTTTAGCTTCTTATTTTATTCTTATTTTATAAAAAATCATGGTTAGTACAGTTCAAAACCCAACTTTACAAAAGCCAGCAATAAATGCTCCTAGTAGCAATGGAGCAGATAGTGGTAAAAAAACAGCCCTTGAACAAATAGAATACCTTTTAGAATTGCCTTTAACTAAATTACAACAAGCTGAACAAAAGCTTTCTGATTCTAAAAACCCCTTTTTAAGATGGATAAGCGATATTGGTAAATCTTTTGGTCTTTTACCAGATGAGACCGCAAAATTAGCTCATTCCGCTCAAGCCATAGAGGAAAGAATGTATATATGGCGCACTAAAGCTCAAGATTCCCAAGACCTAACACCTGAAAACATAATAAATGAAAATGAAATTGAAACTTTAGTGAACAGCAGAGATGCTGAGAAAGTTTGGTTTAAAGTTGCAAATGATTTAGGTCTTTTAAAGCCAGCTGAAGTTGAAGGAGAATCTGCAGAACTTAATGCATTTAAACTTTTTTTTACCCCCAATTCTAAAATTTCTAAAGCAATCGATAAAAAAACTCAAGGGCTTGATAACACAACCAACAATAAAGAAGATATTGCAAAACTGGCTAAATTTTACTCTAAGCAAGGTTTTCAAGGAATTGCCCAGTTTTTTAGTTTTGGTATTTTTCCTTCTTTAATTGGACCTTTCTTTTTAGACAAGGCTAGATTATTCTCGCAAATGGGTGTTGATGGTTTAAGCAAAGTTTTTATGGCTTTGGCTCTTGGTTTCTTTTCTACACAATCGATTGCAATCGGTAAAACTGTTACAAATCTTAATTATTCTGGTTTAGGTAATAAATTAAAACCCTTGATTGCACCATTACTCTTTTTAACTTGGTTTTCACATATATTTGCAAGTTTTGCTCGCATTGGTGGCGTATTTTTTGATGTACCCCCAGAAGAAGAAAAACAACCAAATGCTTTTACTGGCATCAAGAAGTTTTTATCTAAGTTTTTCTTTAAACCTACAGATACTATTTCTCGTCTTGTTAATTCTTCGTCTTTTGCTTTGTTTACGGCCAAAGACCTTTCAGAGCTAAATTTATTAAAAAATAGCCCACTTGATAAAAACTCATTTGCCTATAAAACTGAATTGGGAGTTCTTCATGCTAAAACTGGTTTAAATGCCTTTGCAACTGTCGGTTCTACGATCTCGAATATTGCAAATATATTCATAGAGCAAAAACAAGAACATATTTATAAACAATTAGAACCTTTAATTAAATTAATAAATGGTGATAATGTTGAAATCTTACAAATTCAAGATAGCCAACTTTCCCCAGAAGCCAAAACTTTAGGTCTTCAATTCATTAAACAAAGAGATATTTTAATGAAAGAAATGACCCAGTATAAAGATCAATTAATAGCTCAATTCAAGGCTGGTAAGCTGTCTCCAGAAAAAGCTACTAAATTGCTTGAAGCCAAAGAAAAAAGCTTAAGTACAAAACTCGAAGACCTTTTAAATCAAATTGTTGCCTTAATTCAGGGCAAAATGAAAGGTGTTTCTAATGCTTCTTGGTGGTCAGAGGCGATTGGAACAATTTCGTTTATGGGCATATTACCAACTATGCTTTGTAGTCGCTCTTTAGCTGGTCTTACAGAGGCTGGTAAATTGATAGACAAAGAGCCTCATAGGTTTAAGGGCAAGAATAATATTGTAAACTTTGCTAAAGCATATGGACAAGTTATGAATAGCGACAAACTACGTCGTGGATTTGGTCCTTTGGGTGGTTTAATTGCACCACCTAAAATCTTTAAAGGCGATAATAAAATTTCTCACTTTGCAGGAAAATTAGGAACCGCTATGGTTTGGGCAGAAATTCCTTTTGCGGGTTTGATGATTGCAGTAAGCCTTCTTAAATTATGCACCTCTGACAATTCCCCAATTCATAGCAAAGACTTACAAGCATTTTTAGACAAGCATAAAGGTTTTCTTAATGGTTTAGAGACAGTTAGCAACTTTGCCATGATTACGTAATAGACTCGCCCAATCAATAAGCTTTATAAATTGTCAAAAAATACTGGTTTTGCTTAACTAGAATGCGTTAATATTTTTACATTAGAAAATATCAACTAAATTAAGGAAATTATTATAGTGGCACTTAAACCTGAAGAAATTACTTCGATACTCAAAGAGCAGATTCAAAATTACGGACAAGATATAGTCAAAAAAAATATTGGCTCTGTTATTTCGGTGGGTGATGGTATTGCCCGTGTTTATGGCCTTTCTGACGCTATGTCTGGTGAGCTTATTCAATTTGAAGATCCGCAAAATACAGTCGGCATGGCTCTAAACCTCGAAGAAGATTCGGTTGGTATTGTTTTGCTAGGAGAAGGCTCACAAATCAAAGAAGGAACACGTGTTACAACTACAGGGCGCATCGCTTCTATTCCAGTTGGGGACGGCTTAATTGGCCGTGTTGTTGATCCGCTTGGAAAACCAATTGACGGCAAGGGAGCTATTAATTCAAGCAAAACCCGCCCAATTGAAAGCCCTGCATATGGGATCATTGACCGTAAATCGGTGCATCAACCTTTACAAACTGGCATTATGGCTGTTGATGCGATGATTCCAATTGGTCGTGGCCAGCGTGAGCTTATAATCGGCGACCGCCAAACGGGCAAAACCACCATTGCAATTGACACAATTCTTAACCAAAAAACCCTTAAAGACAGACCAATTTGTGTTTATGTGGCGATTGGTCAGCGTCAGGGTGCGGTTTCTCAAATTTGCAAATTACTCGAAGAACAAGGAGCTATGGATTATACCGTCGTGGTAGTGGCTTCTTCAACCGATTCACCAGCTATGCAATTTATTTCGCCTTTTGCCGGGGTTGCGGTTGCTGAAGAATTTATGTCTCAAGGCAAAGATGTTTTAGTTATTTATGATGACTTATCTAAACACGCTTGGGCTTACCGTTCAATGAGCTTGCTTTTGCGTAGACCTCCGGGTCGTGAAGCTTATCCTGGGGATGTATTTTATTTGCATTCTCGTCTTTTAGAACGTGCCGCTAAATTGTCCGATGAAAAAGGTGGTGGTTCTATTACCGCCTTGCCTATTGTAGAAACTCAAGCTGGGGACGTTTCGGCCTATATTCCAACCAATGTTATTTCTATCACTGATGGCCAAATTTTCTTAGAAGCTGATTTATTCAATTCGGGCATTAGACCAGCAATTAATGTCGGAATTTCGGTTTCTCGGGTTGGTGGTGCGGCTCAAACCAAAGCAATTAAGCAAGTAGCTGGCCCGCTTCGCCTGAATTTAGCGCAATATCGTGAATTAAAAGGCTTTGCCCAATTTGCCTCTGACCTAGATAAATCGGCGCAATTGCAATTACTTAGAGGCGAACGTTTTACTTGGTTGCTCACTCAGCCCGAGAACTCTCCGCTTGAATTGGCTGGACAAGTTTCTTTATTATTTGCTGGCGTGCATGCTCTTTTGGACGAATTAGACAAAAAAGAAACCGAAACTTTTAAAAGAAGTTGGCTTGCTGAATTCAGAAAAGTGCTTCCAGAGCTTTATAGCAAATTAAATGAAGGACAAGCCATGAATGAGGAAGACAAAGCGATACTCAAAAAAGCGCAAGTTTCTCTGATTTCAGCCATTAATAAATAATTTGTTTGTAAAAGCCAGAAAGTTTTAAAAAAAAGTTGTAATATTGAGAACAATTTTAGTCTCGATGACAATAAAATATGCAGATTGAATTATTAGACCAGCCGATTTTGATAGTAGGATCTGCTTCACCAAAAGGTGCCATAGCCGAGTCGCCACAAGAAGCTTTATTGCAAATAGAATCACTTTTAGAAGAAGAAATTGTTGAAATCCGTAATAAATTACATTCAGATGACAAAAATTTATTTTCGGATTATTTAAGTGAATTTAATTTGCATTTACAAACAGAAGATGAAGTTATTTCGGTGGTTTTGGAGTCTGAATGGCAAGACCAAATGGGTGAAGGATTTTTACCAACTGACGGCCTTAATGATGCTGAAGATATTATGGATTTACGAGTAAGTGAATTGATGCGGACTATTCGTATTACTTATTCGGGCGATGATTTTGAGGAAAGAAAAAAATTATATCAATGGCTTTCCAGTCAAACAAGCAATATTCCCATTGTGAGCGGACTTTGTTCTTTTGATTATTTATTTGTTTCAGCCAAAGACATTATAAGTTCTATGAGTTCATTGAGAGAGGTTTTTGAAATTGCATGAAAACAATCAAAATTGGAACACGTGGTTCAGAGCTGGCTCTCAAACAAGCCGAATTGGTTAAGCAAGAACTAAAAGATTTTGAATGCGAAATTGTAATTATTCAAACCAAAGGAGATCTTGTTTTGGATAAACCTTTGCATCAAATTGGTGATAAAGGGCTTTTTACGGCTGAACTGGAAGAAGGCTTGCGCCAAGAAACCATTGATTTAGCGGTACACTCCTTAAAAGATTTACCCACCAAAATAGCCGAAGATTTACCAATAATAGCCATAACCAAACGTGAAGAACCTTGGGATTGTTTTGTTTTTGCCGACCAGTTCAAACATTTAAAATCATATAAAGACCTTCCTCAAAACAGTTTAATTGGTACAAGCAGTTTAAGACGCATACTTCAATTGCAAAGTCTAAGGCCAGATTTAGGGGTTTTGCCTCTAAGAGGAAATATAAATACACGTCTTCAAAAAATCCAACAATCTTCCCAAGGATTGGCCGCTGGTATTTTGGCGGTGGCTGGTTTAAGACGCTTGGGTTTAGATAAACATATTTCCGAAGTTTTGGCTCCGCCTAATTATTTACCTGCTCCCGGTCAGGGCGCTTTAGCAATACAAGTTAATTTAAAAACATTTCAAAATAATAAACAATTTGCCGAACAACTTTTAAAATTAAATCATCAAGAAACTTATATAACAACCGTTTGTGAAAGAGCGGCTTTAGCGGCAGTTGATGGTGGCTGTCAAACACCTTTTGCGGCATATGCTGAAATTATCAATAATAAATTAAAATTACAAGCCTTAATTGGGAACAAAGAAGGTAGTGCTGTCTATAGAGCAGAAGAAGTGGGTGAAATTATAAACTTCCGCGAAATTGGACAAGGGCTGGGCGAGAAACTAAAAATAGCTGGATAAATTATGCAAAAAGAAGAGAAAGGGAAAAAAGCACTTTTTATATTCGATGGCGGCTTGGCACCCGGTTATACAGCCGTGGCCGTTGGTTTAACCGAAGAAGGTGAAAGACTGGGCTGGCAATGTTGGGCGGCTCGTTCTGGTTTTAGGTCGCTTTGTGAGGGGTTTTCGGATGAACCACATTTGGTTAGGGTCGTTATAAGCCCGATTAAAGCTTTTGAACTTAATCATAAAGGCTATCCAACCGAAATGATGGGCAGGCGTATTTTTTACCCCGGTTCTGATTTCCGCTCTGAGAGATACCCGCAGTTTGCCGATGAGGACAATCAAAAAAGAGCCGCTCAAGAAATTGTCAATCAAGGTTTTGAAATTGTAATTTATTGTGGCGGAGATGGCACTTTGCGTGGGGCTAAAGCCTTGGCTAAATTTTTGCCCGAAAATATCAAAACGGGTTTTATTAATATTTCAGCCGATTCTGATATTCTGAATGACCGCTCTGTAGGCTTTTTATCGTGTGCTGAACATGGAGCCGAAATTGCCCGTGGCCTCTATGAAGATGCTTATACGCACCAAAGAATTTATTTTTTAGAAATGATGGGTAATCGTAGTGGCAGACATGCTCTTCATTCGGGGGCGGCCGCCAGAGCACATTTAATTATTATGCCAGTTTTTGACTTTGCCAAGGAAGTTATGGAAGAAATTGCTTTTCACTTAATGAAGCGGCGGCACGCTTTGGTGATAGTTTCAGAGGGTTATAAAAAAGAAGAAAGAAATAAAAAACAGATTTCTTCTAATGCGGCCGAATATTTTAAAAAAGAATTAGAAATATATGGTCTCAAAGATAGCCCAAATAAAAGAGTAATTGCCGAGCCATTTAGCCGCTATTTAAGAGGAGTTAGACCATTACGGATTGATTGTGAAATTGCGCATTTAAAATGTCAATTATTAGTAGAGGCTCTGGATGAAGGAAAAAGCCAAATTATGGTTTATTATCAAAGTGAACATATTATGGGCTTTCAAGCTTTTGAGGAGGCTGTTTCGGATAATACAGTCGAAAAAGAATTTATGGGTTTAATTGATAGACTTAATCTTAAAAAATTTCGTGAATATGCACTTTCGGTTATTGGCAATTAAAGCCGATTTAAAGGTGGAATAGGTGCAATTTCTGATTTGATAAAATTGATTCTTTCGGACAGCAAATTAAGGTTTTCGGTGAAAAAAGAACCAATGGCAAAATATTTTGCGCCCGCCAAAGAAAGCTTTTTAATTTGTTCGGGAGGAAAACTGCTAAGCAAAAAAGAAACTTTAGGAAAAACTTTTTGTATGCCCAAATAGGTTTCAGAAGCAGGGAACAGCTTTATAAGCGAGAATTCATAAAATTTAAGTACTTGGGCAATTTCGGTTGGCGTACAAGCACCTGGCACAAAAGACAAACCTTGGTCAATTGCAAAACGCATTAAAGCACAATCGGTGATCGGTGAAACCAAAAAATCAAAACCTTTTCTTTGAGCATTTTGAGCTTGTTCTACACTTAAAACACTAGCCGCTCCAAGGCATAAATTAGGCCAATTTTGGCGTGTCCATTCAAACAATTTAAAAGCGTCCACACTATTCAAAGAAATTTCGATTAAGCCAAGGCCAGCTTTTTGTAAAGCCGTAATTT
Organism: Candidatus Caenarcanales bacterium; assembly: GCA_947494115.1. Taxonomy (GTDB): domain Bacteria; phylum Cyanobacteriota; class Vampirovibrionia; order Caenarcaniphilales; family Caenarcanaceae; genus CANLTT01. Next base: position 45,086 of record CANLTT010000002.1, on the reverse strand, counting down.
GTTTTTGGGCTTCTGCAAAATCTTGGGAGCGGATTACCCCAATTATTTTTTGCTTGGCCAATATTTCTTCAAAATTATTCATTAAAAAGCAAGATTTGTGTTCTCAATTTTATAGCAAATTGGCTTTAAATCTTTTGAATTTTTCTTAGATTCGTTTAAGTTGGTGAAGAGTCGCCAAAACAAAAAATAATAAAAAATAAAGCTGGAATCCAAAAGCGATAATATTCGTCAAAAAGAATTATGTCTAGTGGTAAAGTTCACGATAAAGTTACTTGGTATTTGGCTATTCCTTTTTTTGGTTTTTGCTGGGCTTTTTTAAATAGTTTTGGTGAAAGCAGTTTTTGTACTTGTAGTTTTATTTTTTCGGGTTTAATGTTTGGCCCTGATTTAGATACGAAAAGCAAACAATATAAAAGATGGGGTTTTTTGCGTTTTTTGTGGATTCCTTATCAAAAGCTTGGTGGGCATCGCTCATTTTTGAATCAAAGCCATGATTCTTTATTTGGGCCAATTTTGCGTTTTTTATATTTATTTTGTATTTTTGGTTCTCTGGCTTTACTGATAAGCTATTTTGCCAAAATTAATTTATTTGATTTGTTAAATAAACTGAATAATAGTTTCTCTATTGATTATTTAAGGCTACTATTATTGTTTTTAATGGGAACTTATATTGGGAGTTTATCTCATCAGCTTACAGATTGGGCTTATTCAGCTAAAAAGTTTTACCAAAAAATTAAAAGGAGAACCTAAATTAGATGATAAATGATTTGCAATGTTGGTTAGTTTTAATGGCACTGCTTTGGTTTTCTTTGGGCTGTTTTATTATTTGGGCTTTGGGTTTTACCGAATTTAGCTATTTAGGCCGACATGGTTTAAGAAATTTATATAATTGGTTTTCTTGGGCTTATCAAGGTAAATGGAAAAATAAAAATTATACTTCGCCCAAAATTACAAATAAACTTTTTTTGCAACCTTTAAAAGATGCTTTAGGCCAAAATCAAAATAGCAAAATGCTCGATTTGGCTTGTGGAACTGGCCGTATTAGTTTAATGGTTTTACAACAAGATTGGTTTAAAGGCCAAATTAAAGCTCTTGATTTTTCGGAAGGAATGCTTTCTCAATTTAAAAAATCTTTACAAAAACTATCTTCCGAAAAGCAAATTGAAATTATTCAAAAAGATTTAGCAATTTGGGCTAAAGAAGAAACAACCGAAAAATTTGAGGCAATTACTTTGATGGAAGCGGGTGAATTTTTGCCAGATTTTATTCAAGTTGTGAAAAGGGCGGCTTTAAGCCTTAAAACAAATGGTTTATTTTTGCTAACCAAACCACCTGAATATATGGCTTGGCTTTATTTAGGGCGCAAACAAACAAATAAACAAATTACTGAACTACTTAAAGAATGTGGTTTTGATAAAATTCAAATTAATAATTGGACTTCTCGTTATGAAGTAATTTGGGCTTGGAAAGCTTAAAGAGAGTATTAGTAATATTTTTCAAGATAAGTTTTAGATTATATTGCAATTCCTTCTTCTAAGCTTTTAATTTTTACACCAAAAACCTCTGGCTCTAGGTTTGCTAAATGTACTTTCATGGTTAAAAAATCAATAGCCGAGGGCGAAATAGGTGAAAAAGGAATAAATTGTGCAAAAAAGCCTATAAGCTTCATCATGGTCTTTGGATGATAAATTAAAGGTTTTTGTTTGCCCGTCATTTTTAAAACAATTTCGGCCACTTCTTTCATTGTTAGCTCTGGTGAGCCTAATTCGATAATTTTATTTAAGGCTTTTTCTTGACCGATTGCATTAACTATAATTTGGGCTAAATCTTCTACATAAATTGGATTTACTGGTGTATTGCCATCACCGATAACGGGAAAAAAAGGTAAATATTTAGCAAACCAGATAAATTTACTCATAGAACGGTCGCCTTTGCCATAAACCCATGAAGGCCGAAAAATAGTAAAAGGAATACCACTTTCTTGAATTGCTTTTTCGGCGATTTGTTTAGCTTTTAGCCAGTCAAAATTGGTGTCAGTTAAATCGGCTCCCGCTCCGCTTAAATAAATAAATTGCTTAATTTGACCTTGTTTTTTGGCATAATGAATCGCTTTTATAATATTTTGGGTTCCTTTAGCATCAAAGCCCATATATGTAAATTCAGAGCCAAGCCAAGGCCTCTCAACTGGATGCCCCGCAAATTGCGCTGACTGAATAATACAATCAATATCTTCGACGGCTTTTATCAGTGAATTTACATCGAGCAAATCACCTTGTATAAAACCCTCAGAATGAGCTTTGTGGCGGCTTAAAACTTTAAAATTGCCTTTGCTAAGCTTTTGGGCAATATATTTACCAATAAAGCCATTACCGCCAATTAATAAAATTTTTTTAAACATTCTTTAAGTTTATTTTGCAGACTTGTTTTTTGCAATTCTTCTAAAAAGTTTTAGGGCAAATTTGTTTTTCTTAATAAAAAAATTTCTTTTGCTATGATCTACAAACTTGCTTTTATCTTAAAAAAATGTCTTCTCTACCGATCGATATAAATATTTTCCAGACTCTTCATTCGGTTACTTTGTGCTCTGGAAGCCCTTTAGACAAGTTTAATTTGTTTATTTCTAATAATAGTATTCATATTTGGATTTTGATAATTTTATTTACCTCTCTGGTTCAAGGCAAAAGAGGCATTTATTCTTTTTGTATATGCTTGGCTGGTTTTTTTATTGCTTGGTATTTAACCGACGAATATTTAAAACCTTTATTTAATGTTCCACGGCCTTTTTTGGTAATTAAAGAAAGTTGTGTTTATGGTTTTAAGCCAACTTCGGGTTCTTTTCCATCTGGACATATGATTACCTCTAGCACCATGGCAAGCTTGATTTATTTATTTAACCGTAAAAATTGGCTTTTAAATATTATTTCGATTGCTTTTGCCCTTTATGTTGGCTATACCCGTATATATTTAGGTGTTCATTTTCCGAGCGATATTATGGCTGGCGCTTTATTTGGTGCTTTGATAGCCACGATTTGGTTTTATAGCACTGAATATGGCCGCAAAAACTATGATACTTTAAGCTAAATTGGTTTTCGTTCGAGGATCAATTTTGTTTAAAAGCCAGTCTGCAAAGGCATTACCAAGCATAAGCATAATTGTACCAAGCAGTAAATTGAACATAATTAAGTTTATGTCTAATCTTTTAGCGGCTTCAAGTGTTAAAGCTCCAATACCTGGATAAGCCAAAATCATTTCGGTAAGTGCCGCCCCAGAGACCAAAGCCGCAAACTCAAAACCCAAAAGTGTAATTAAGGGGTTAATAGCATTTTGTAAAGCATTGTTCCATAAAATTACATGCTCTGGAATACCTCTAGCACGGGCGGCTTTAATATAATCTTCATTTAAAATATCCAATAGATTTCCGCGCATTTGCCTAATTAAGCCGCCTAAACTTACAAAAGTTAAAATACAAACTGGCCAAAATAAATGGCTTGCCAAGTCTAGAAATTTGCCAAAAAAACCAAGTTCATTAAAGTTTACGCTCGTTAGGCCACCAATTTGCCCAATACCAAGTTTAACGGCTACCGCCAAAATAAAAATAGTTAGCAAAAAAGAAGGCGTGGTTAAGCTCAAAGACGAAAAAGTTAAAATCAATTTATCTATTAAGCCATTTTTGCGCATACCAGCCAAAACACCCAAAGGCACGCCCAAAAACCAAGTAAAAAACAAAACCACCATATTTAAAATTAAAGTATTACGCAGTGGGCTTTTAATAGCCGAAGTAACTGGTTCACCTTGTTGAGTTAGGCCAAAATCGCCACGCACCATAATGCCATCTAGCCAAAGCAAATATTGTTTAAATAAATTTTCTTTCAGGCCTAATCTTTTTTCTTCTCTTTCTAGTGCCTCTGGTTTAATCGAAGGATTCAGCCTTAAATCAGCCAAAGGATCGCCAGCTTTAAGCACAATAGGCGTTTTCAGAGGAATTATAAAATTTAATTTGCTTTGGCCTAAAATTGCCCCAAAAAGATTAAAAACACAAGCCAATAAAAAAATAAAACCAAAACAATTAAGCAAAATCTTTTTTTCGGTCAAATAAGAACGAGCGGCAAATATTATCAAAACCAAAACCCATAAAATGGGGAATAAAGCCTTTCTCCAAGCAAGCTCTAAAAAAACTGCACTTGGCTCAATTGCCGAAGGAAAAATTTTGCCAAGGGGCGTAAAAATAATAAAAACAAAAGCCATTAAACCAGCCCAAAACAATTTAGAACGTATTTGCTTAAAACCTAAAATTATACTAATAGCTAAAAAGCTTAAAACTGGCAATAAAGGCTTAATCTGAGAAATTGTAATATTTAATCTGATCACCAAAAAAGTTAAAGCCGAAACACCAAGCAAAACACCAAAACTGTCCATTAAACGGTTTAAAGGCGAAAAGTTTATATTTTTCATTAAATTTCTATTTTGCAAAAACACGATTATAGCAAAAGCAAAAAGAAACCATATAACCTGAAAGTTGAATTGAGCGTCTCTGTCAGACAATTAAGCCTACAATGTGATTTCTTAAATAATTTGCGGGAGAAGGATTTGAACCTCCGACCTTCGGGTTATGAGCCCGACGAGCTACCAAGCTGCTCCATCCCGCGGAATCCATTTTCTGGACTGAAACTTAATCTTACTAGCTAGTTCCCTTATTGTCAAATTTCTGATAATATAAACACTCACGGGGCTATAGCGCAGTTGGTAGCGCGCTTCAATGGCATTGAAGAGGTCAGGGGTTCGAATCCCCTTAGCTCCAGTTAGTTGTACTTGCAATTTGCGACTTTTCTAACTTAATGGAAACATTAAATTATTTTTTGAGTCAAACTTTTATTATATTAGATGGAATAATATGGAGAGATGATAAAAATTAAGTTAAACGATACAGGGCCGATTAAATCTGCTGAGTTTGATATTGGTGGGCTTACAGTCATAGCTGGTTTAAATAAGACAGGTAAAACCTTTATTTCTAAAACAATCTTTTCGCTTATTAAGACTGTTAAAGACTCCGAGCAATTTCTAGAAAGCTCTCAAGAAGAACAGTTAGAGTTTTTATTTCGTAAAACAGATTTAATTATTAGATCTATTACAAGACCAAAGAGGTTAATTCTTGACAAGGATCAGGAAAAATTATTAATCAAAGAAGCTTCTAAAGATTATGATTTTCTGCGTGATTTTAAAGACAAACTCTCAATAATTGACAGGCAAAATGACGATATTATTTCTACAAAGTTAAATAGCTTAAAAGAGCTTTGCTATTCTCTTACTATAGAACCAAAGCTAGAAGATGAATATAAATCCAAATTCACTGAATTACTGGAAGAGATAGAAACTTTTGAAAGGGATTTGGAAAAGCCAGAAGCGAATATTGCCCACAAGAAATGTTTTGATAACTTTCTTAATACAACTTTCAAGAAAAACTTTAATAATTTATTTTCTCAATCAGCCGCCACCGTTAAGGTTTCAGATGAAAATAATAACGAATTAATTAGTGTACAAGTTCAAAATAATAAGGTTGCAGATTTTGTAAATGCTTCAACTCTCCCTCTAAAGGAGATAACTTATTTGTTTTCTCCAGTGATTTTGCAATTCTTTAAATTCATTTCTTTAACAACAAGTCGAAGATATTTAGGATTGACCTCTTTTGGAAATTCTTATAGACAAGAATATGAAATTAGTAAATCTCTCGGTGCAATTATTGCAGATTTATTTAGCAAATTGATTTTAAGTTCAGATTCTTTTTATCCTCTTGAAGGGCGAGTTTCTAATTTCTTGATGGAGAAAATTAAGGAGTTGACAGGTGGTTACCTTGAATATGATGATAAAGAGAGAGACTTTGTTTTTAGATTTGAGAAGAAAGGGAAAAAAGTTTCATTACCAGTTTCAAATACGGCAGAAGGCATAAAAGCTTTTGGTATTTTACAATTACTGCTGGGAGTTGAAGGTTTAATTGTGCCAAACTCTTTGCTTTTATTTGATGAACCAGAAGTTCATTTACATCCTGAATGGCAAATAGAGCTAGCTAAGCTTTTAGTCAAATTAGCCGAAATAGGTATACCAATTTTCATAAATTCACATAGCCCTTATATGCTTGAGGCTCTTTATACTTATGCAAACCGCTCAAATATCATTAAAGAAGATTTTAGACTTTACTATCTAGAAAAAGATGGAGATGACGGGAGTATTTTGAAAAACTTAACCGACGAAGATCCATTTCCTATTTTTGAAAAAATGTCAGCGGCTATGGATAAAATAAACAATGAAGTTGATGATTGAAAAAGCAATGCAGAATACGGAAACTTACATTTCTCAATTAGCTGAAATACTCCGAAGATTCCAATCTCCTCAAAACCTGAAAATTAATGAAGAAATTTCTATAAATGCTTATAATTTTGATTGTGCAAAAAAAGAGATTCTTTGTGGTTTTCTTGCATTTGGCGAAAATGATCTTGCTAAGTCGGCTGACGCTTTTTATTATGATGAAAGTAGCAAAACCATTTACTTAATCGAATGGACAGAACATACTGATAAAGGAAGATCAGTAGCTGAATTTGTAAAAAAATTTGCCCACAGCTTACTGATTTTAGGCTTTTTAACGGGTTGTTGTGACTCAAATTTTAGGCAAATGAATGTTAGATGTTGGGCTATTCGCAATGAAACAAAAACTCTTCAACGGATTTCAGAATTTTCCGCACTAGAAACTCGCTTGAGAAAAGTTTTTATCAGTGCCGAAGTTCGTTATAATGCTGCACAAAATACAAAAGACGAGCTTGCAAGAATACAATCAAAATACAAGATATAACTACTTTTAAATTAGATTTATCCCTAAAAAGTTAATCAATAGTTTAATAAAGGGTATATAATATTTATAAATGACCTGCTCTATTTGAAAGTCGACCAATGTCGTCTCAGGGTATCCTGATTAGGATAGTGGCGGGTCTAATTCATTTCTTAATCTTATGAAACAAGTTAAGGCCATTAAAAAAATTGAACAAGGTAATGTGAATGATCTTTTGGCTTTATTTGATGTATTTCAGGGCAAGGAAGTTCAAATAACGATTGAATCTCTTGATTCAGATGAAGAGGTTTTCAAAAAAGCTGGCATTGAAAACTTTCTCAAAGATGATGATCAAGCTGACTCAATTTATGATGAGAAGTACAGAAAGCTCATTGCATGAACAAAGAATTTAATTTTGCTGATATTGTCCTAGTTGATTTTCCCTATACAAACCAAGTTCAATCTAAACTGAGGCCTTCTTTGGTTTTATTGGATACTCAAGACAGCGATTTATTAATAGCCAGAATTACCAGTAAGAAAGTTAAATCGGATTATGATATTGAGCTGACTGAATGGGAAAAAGCAGGTTTATCATTGCCTTCTTATGTGAGAATTCACAAGATAATTACTATTGAAAAAACCCTTGCAAAGCTTAAACTGGGTACTCTACAATCATTGGATAAAGAAACTGTTCAATCTAGCCTGAAGCACTTGGTTAGTTTATTTAGCTAGTTTTGCGCTCTTCTTCTCGATTAGAAGGTGTTCTATTGTGAGCTGTACAGTTTCTTAAGTCTTCAATATTTTTCAGATCAGTTTTAATGCTTAATAAAAAGTCTTTATGTTTCTCAGTTAGTCAACACTATGGACAATTTTAAAAAATGTTCTAATTTTACAAATTTATTATATTTGAAGTGGCCTGTTCTAGTTTCGCTGATTATACCCTCCAAGACTGTGATCTAGAGTTTATTGCACAAAAAACAGGATCTGTCTCACAGGCATTTCTTAAAGAACTTGTGAAGAGAACAATTCAATTCTCTTTTGAAAAGAATAATTTTTCTTCTTTGAATTTATCGGTCGATCAAGCTTCAATTTTAGAGGCACTTAGTGAAATGAGAATGCATAGTAATAAATCTGTTGGTTCAATAGTTGGTTTCAATTTTTTTAAAGAAGATGCTTGATTTCCTAACTAAAGCTTTAATTTTGAAGCAATAAAACTGAATTGTGATCAAAAAGGCAAAAAAGTAGCAAAATATAATAAACAATTAACTCGAATTAAAATTAATGATTTCTACTGAAACTTTTGTTGCAAACCGTAAAACTAAAATAATTTGTACCATTGGACCCGCCTCCAATACGCCCGAAATGATTAAAAGCCTAATTTTGGCTGGAATGGATGTTGCCCGCTTAAATTTTTCACATGGCACATATGAAGACCATATCAAGGTAATTCATTTAATTCGAGAAATTTCAAAGGAAGTTGGAAAACCTATTGCCATTTTGCAAGATTTGCAAGGTCCTAAAATTCGTACAAGCAAGCTTAAAAACGGCCCTCTCACACTTGTACCAGGCCAAAAATTTACAATTACAACTGAAAATATCGAAAACACAGATTCAATGGTTTCGACCAGCTATACCAATTTAGCTAAAGATTTAAACATAGGTAATGCAATTTTAATTGATGATGGATTGCTTGAACTCAAAGTTTTAGAATCTGATGGTATTAGATTAATTTGCGAAGTTGTGCACGGCGGCATTCTAAAAGACAATAAAGGCATTAATATTCCAGACGTGAAGCTCACAACACCAGCTTTAACCGAAAAAGACAAAGAAGATTTAAAAATTGGTCTTGAATATGATGTTGAATATATTGCACTTTCTTTTGTGCGTGAAGCCGCTGACGTTCTGCTTTTGAAAGATTTAATTAAAAAAGCTGGCTGCAATATTTCGGTAATTGCCAAAATCGAAAAACCACAAGCTTTAAACCACATAGATGCCATTATGGACGCTAGCGATGGAATTATGGTTGCCAGAGGCGATTTGGGCGTTGAATTAACACCTGAAAAAGTGCCAGTTGTGCAAAAAAGGCTTATCAAGAGAGCAAACGAAAAAGGCATTTTGGTAATAACCGCCACGCAAATGCTCGAATCTATGATTAAAAACCCTTGTCCGACTCGTGCTGAAGCTTCTGATGTGGCGAATGCAATTTTTGATAATACAGATGCCGTAATGCTTTCAGGTGAAACAGCCAGTGGTAGCTTTCCAGTCGAGGTTGTTAAAATGATGTCTCGCATTATCCAAGAATCCGAAAAAGCAATTACCTATCCACGCAGTGCTGCTTCTGATCTTGAAGATGAACCAGCCGCTCCGCCTAAAGAATATGCTGGGTATTTCCCTCAAACTTTGAGCTTGCTTTCTTCAATTGGTGCTCGTGAAATTGACGCTAAAGCGGTGGTGGTTTTTACTTCTTCGGGGGTTACAGCCAAGCGCATTTCTAAGTGTCGGTCTAATTGCCGCATTTTAGCTTTATCGCCTTACCCACGCATACAAAGAGAAATGGCTTTATACTGGGGCGTTCAGCCAGTTATAATTACCGATGAATTGAATGAAGTCAATAATGTCGAAGATGCGATCAATAAAGTAGATGAATTGCTCATTAAAACTGGTTTATTTCATAAAGGTGATTTCGTTGTAATTGCCGCTGGCTCTCCAAGAGCGGTTACAGGTTCAACCAATATTATCAAACTTCATGTTCTTGACGCAAAAGACAATTTAACCGAATTAAGTTAATGCAAATTAATAGTTATATTGACCATACACTTTTAAATCCTTTGGCTTGCGAAGAAGAAATTCAAAAGCTCTGCCAAGAAACCATTCAGTATGATTTTAAGGCCGTTTGTATTCATCCTAAATGGGTTTCGTCAGCTAGCTTTTATTTGCGCCAAACTGGCTATAATGTAGCAACTGTGGCCGATTTTCCTTTTGGTGCTAGCCCCCATTTGGTGCGCTTAAAGCAAATCGAGCATTTTATTTTAGAAGGAGCTAATGAAATTGATTTAGTTGCCCCTCTTGACCGTATTAAAGCTGGCGATTGGTCTTCTTTGTTTCAGGATATTCGTGCAATTAAACAGTTAATCGGTACTCGTGGTTTTTTTAAAGTAATTATCGAAGTTTCTTTATTTAACGAAGAACAAATTATTAAAGCCTCAGAAACCTGTGCTCAAGCGGGTGCGCAAATGATTAAAACTTCTACTGGAATTTTGAACACCAGACCAACCCAAATTAAAGACATTGAGCTTATAAAAGAAGGTTTGCGTGATTTTCCTGATATTCAAATTAAAGCAAGTGCTGGCATTAAAACCAAACAACAAGCCCTTGAATTTATTAAAGCTGGTGTTCAGCGTATTGGCACTAGCTCGGCTTTAAATTTGATTTCTGATTAACCTAGGAGTTTACTGAATCAATCAGAGAGAAGCAAAATTAATTATTTTTTGAGATTCATAAGCAAGCCACCAAAACCACTACCAGTAGGCTTTTTCTTGGTATCCATTTTCGGAGGAACAAACATTGCGCCATTGTCAATTCCAATTGCAAGCTCAGCCAAGGCTTCAGCAATCATAGAATTTGGCTTGCATTCTAGAATTGCTTGTCCGTTTTGCACAGATTCAACCATTGATTTAAAATCATTTGGCACATAAAAAGAAATGGCGTTTTGTAAAGCTTGCTCTAAATCTTTGGTTTTAAACATTCCAGATTCACAATCATAACGGTTAATAAGCAAGCGAGTTTTATTGGTGTCCGCACCCAAGCTACGTAGCATAGATAAATATAAACGACTATCTCTAATGGCGGTTATATCAATTGTTGAAACTACCACAACTTGGTCAGCTTTATCTACGGCGGCCAAAAATCTACCATCAAAACAATGTGTTGGCAAATCAATAATTACATATTCAAAAGATTCCGTAAATAAATTGATGGCTTTCATTAAAGGTTCAAAACGAATTTCTTCTACGCCGCCAATATCTGGGTCGGTTCCAATAATTGCCAAATTTGGTGTAGCCCAAGCGCAACTACTAAAAATATAAGAGCTTTCCATTCGATTTACGTCTTTGCAGATAGAATGAATAGTTAAATTACTAGGCTGAGCCCCCAATAAAATAGAGCAATGATTAGATTGATTGGCCAAATCGAGAATTAAAGTTTTTTTACGTACGGCATCTAGCTCTGCAAGGCAAAAACCCAAATTAGCGGCAATAGTGCTAACGCCAGTTCCACCTTTATAACTAGTAATTGTAACAACTTTGCCCTTAAAATTAGGTCCTTGATGACCCTGCATAGCTGAACTACCACCAGAAGCTGAAGAGATTTTTTTAATTATGCCTTGCAATTCAGTTATATTAATTGGACTAAGCAAAACATCTGAAATGCCCCGTTTAATCAGTTGTAAAATTAAATCTGAATCTTTTTTGGTAAGAATTGGAACAATAGTGGCAAAACCATTAGCCGATTTAAGAAGGTCAATTATTTTAAAGGCTTCTTCTGTACTATTATCGCTTACTTCCACTAAGAACAATTGAATATCAGTATCTTTAATAAATAAACCCGCATCTTTATAAGAACACGGAATAATGTGTTGAGCTTCAATTCCAGACTCATTTAAAGCCGAAATTACATTTTGCTGAATTTCAAAGTTTTCTAGAGCAACGAGGGTTTTCATATTTTGGTTAAAAATTAATCAGCTACAATTCATATACCCAATTATAAAAAAAACAGCCTTCGGCTAATTATAAAAGAGGAAGTCGATTATTACGCTTGACGTGTTTGTATTGTAATTAAATAATCTTGAATAATTTGTAAACTGCGCTTTAAAACAGCTGGCGATGCAATTGTGCCTGTTTCAAATTGTAAATTATTTATTTTGTGGCAAACCTCATCAAAAAGCAAATTTGGGTCTTCAATTTGTTGCATTAATTTAATTTCTTTTAGTTGTTCGGCCAATTCGGCAATTTTATAAGTATGTGGCCCTACAAAAATAGGCAATTGATAATTAGCTGGCTCTAGAGGATTGTGTCCACCAACTTTTGCCCAAGTTCCGCCTAAAAAAGCCAAATGGCAAACCGCATATAAATTAGTGAGTTCGCCCATGGTGTCAAGCAAAAGCACTTCTTGGGTTTTAAAATTGTCAATTTGGCTTTTTTTCTGATAAAACAAATTTTCTTTTTGGCAAATAGTTTCAATCGCTGAAAGCCTTTCTAAATGCCTTGGAGCCAAAATTAAACGCAAGTCTTTTTGAGGAAAATAATTTAAAAGTTTTTTAAAAAGACCGCAAATAATTTCTTCTTCGGGTGAGTGCGTGCTACCAGCAATTAAAACTATAGTTTGCTTTTGTAAGCTTAATTGTTGTTTTAGGGCTTGTTTGGCTGGCTCTGATATTTTTTGCAGAGAATCAAATTTTAAATTTCCTAAAACTTCTATTTGCTTTTGGCTGGCTCCAATTTGCAAAAAACGCTCTCTATCGGCTTGAGTTTGCACCAAAATTTTGCTAAAACTTTTTAAAGCTTTTTGAATTAAAGGCTTAATTAATTTATATTTTTTGATTGATTTATCGGTTAAGCGGCCATTTATCAAAAAAACAGGAATTCGGTTTTCAGCAGATTTAAATAAAAGCTCTGGCCAAATTTCGGTTTCGGCGATAAATAAAGCTTGTGGTTTTAAAAACTTGAGCCAAGCATTAATTGCCAAAGAAAAATCAAAAGGGCAATAAAAAACTAAAATATTTTCAAAAAGTTTTTTACCTAAATCTTGGCCAGTTTTGGTGCCCGTGCTCAAATAAATTGGCGTTTCAGGATAAATATTTTGCAGTGCTTTTATTAAAGGCTCAATTGTTTTAACCTCACCAAAAGAAACCGCATGCAACCAAAAACCATTTTGCGCAATTTGCAATTTGGGCGTAAAACCATATTTAGGCCATAAACCTTGCCGCCATTTGGGATTCAGCAGACAAATTAAAATAATAAAAGGTGCGCCCAAAATAAAAAATAAATTGCAAAGCCAGCTATAAATAACCATAAAGCAAATATACAATAACAAAATTTTTTTTATTTCTCGAAAAATTTACCGATATTAATCCGTAAAGAAGAGGTCGTTTCATTTTGTTTTGCTTTTCCGCTTGCCTTTGAAGCTTAATTCTTCTTTAATGTTTAAAAGTACTATAAAAATATACAATAATACTCATAAGAAAATACGATAGATAATACAAAATCAAAATGATTCAAAGCGTAGGGGTAGGGATTGTTGGTGCTGGCGCTATTGTACAAACAGGATACAATCCAGCTTTTAAGCGTGTTGGTATACAACCTTTTGCGGTACGGAAAAATCCTAATGAAAGACCTCCTTTGCAAAAATTATTTCAAGGATCAAATCAAAGCGATATTATAATTGTTGCTAGTCCGCCATCTGCACACAGACCCAATTTGTGTACACTGGCTGAATATATTAAATTTATTCATGGATTAACTGGCATTAATGAATATAATCCATCAATTTTCTGTGAAAAGCCTCTTTGTACAAGAATAGAGGATATAGAAAGAATAAAGAATCTAAGAAAAATACATAATATTTATGCTATAGACCACTGGACTGTCAGATCTCCTTTATTTTACCTAGCTCTCAAAGGAAAGGAATATGTTCAGGAGCATTTTCCTAATTATGGAAAAATTTATCTTAATTCTATACAAGAAAGCGGTTCTCTTGAATCTATAAAAGATTGTAATCTTTCAGATATAGAAAGTATTGAGGGGTTTCTTCTTGAAAAAAGCACTGCTGATACTCAGACGGGAGAGCCACTCGCTTTAAATTTTGCAACTGGACAACCCGACCCAAGAACTTTTCGCTATCCAGATGGTGTTATTCTTGATACGGCCACACATCCATTGGCCCTTATCAGAGAAATATTAACGGGAATGGGATCTGAAGAATCTAAACTTGAGATCAAAATAGAAGATATGAGAGATAAATATGGGAAGCCAATTCAGTCTAATGATTGGAGCACGGCGGAAGGATCGGCAAAATTAACTTTGTCTATTTCTGGAATTCCCATAAGAATAGATGTAAATAAATATGCAGGCGAACAAAATCGCAAGGGTATAATCATCAACTTTAAGGATGGTTCTAGCTTGTCTTTGAGCAGAATTAATAATGAAGATATTCTAGAATTACGAGATCAACAAGCTAAACAGTTGGGAAAAATGGAAATACAATCCCCTTTATATGACATTTTGGTAAGGCACAGCATAAGGCCTCCTTCACCAAGAAGTTCCTCTTTGGGAAATTATAAAGGCTTGACATCAAGAAGAATTGAAGAAATATCTACTTTATTGCAGGCTATTAATCTGGAAAGAACAGGCATTCAATAAATCCAATTCGTTCATTTTGTTTTGCTTTTCTGTCGTCTTCACAAGAGAAATCAGACTTTCTTTATTGAGGTCTAATAACCAAAAATTTTTTATTTCTCGAAAAATTTAAAACAATTTCTCAAGACAATTGCCAGAAAGTTTAAAATGTTTGTTACTAAAATAAAAAATAAATTGCAAAAAACTGACTGGAAAAATTATTTACAATATTTAAAAAGCTTAGGTTTTAGCGATGGTCAAATTGCCGAAATTTTAGGCTGTCGTGAAACCGAAATCCGCAAACAAAGACAAGAACTTGGAATTTTGCCAGTTTTTAAAATGATTGATACTTGCGCTGGCGAATTTGAATCTCGCACGCCTTATTATTACTCAACATATGACCAAGAAAACGAAGTTCTTCCCTCTAAGAGGCCAAAGGTTATTATTTTGGGTGGCGGCCCCAATCGAATCGGCCAAGGAATTGAATTTGATTATTGTTGTGTTCACGCTAGTATGGCTTTGCAAGAGGCTGGCTATGAAACAATTATGGTTAATTCTAATCCCGAAACTGTTTCTACCGACTTTGACAGCTCTGACAGGCTTTATTTTGAACCTGTAACTGTTGAAGATGTTTTGGCAGTTTGGCAACAAGAAAAACCGATGGGTCTAATTGTACAAATTGGCGGACAAACTCCTTTAAATATTGCCAAGGCGATTGAAGCCGAAGGCGTGAAAATTTTGGGAACTTCGGTTAAACAAATTGCGCGCGCCGAAAACCGTTATGAATTTAATCAAATTGTCAGTAAATTAGGCTTAAATCAGCCAGCGAGCGCAATTGCCGACAAACCAGAACAGGTTCTTAAAATGGCTGAATCGGTTGGTTATCCTGTTTTGGTGAGGCCAAGTTATGTGCTTGGTGGGCAATCTATGCAAATTGTTTATAACGATTCTGAGCTGAAAAGCTGGCTTCAAGATATGCAAAAGTCTGGTATTATTTGGCCAGTTTTGGTTGATAAATTCTTGGATAATGCTCTTGAAATTGATGTAGACGCTGTTTCTGATGGTCAAGAGGTTTTAACTGCTGGTATTATGGAGCATATCGAAAGAGCTGGCATTCATAGCGGAGACAGTTCAACCGTTTTGCCGCCGCACACCTTAAGCGAAGAACAAGTTGATGAATTAATTAAAAGCACTCAATTATTAGCCAGAGAGCTTGAAGTGGTTGGTTTAATGAATGTGCAATATGCTTTTAAAGATAGTAAATTATATGTGCTTGAGGTGAATCCACGGGCTTCTCGAACTGTGCCATTTGTTTCTAAGGCGACTGGTATTGCTTGGGCTAAAATTGGAGCCTTGCTTATGGTTGGTAATAAATTAAAAGATCTGCGCCAAAAGGGAATACTACAACCTTTTAATTTTAAAGAATTTGCCAAAACCAGCCATATATCGGTTAAAGAAGTGGTTTTGCCTTTTAAAAAGTTTGCGGGTTGTCAAATTACGCTAGGCCCAGAAATGCGCTCAACAGGTGAAGTAATGGGCATTGATAAAAATGTTGGTTTAGCTTTTGCCAAAGGCCAATTGGCGGCTGGTCAAAATATTTTATCGGGGAATAAAACGGTATTTTTAAGCGTTAATGACCGTGAAAAGCATGAAGTCTTGAGTATTGCCGAAAACTTTTTAAAATTAAATTATGTAATTTACAGCACTGAAGGCACTTTTAATTATTTAAAACAAAATGGCTTGAAATCTATTTTGGTGCGCAAGGCCAAAGAAAAAGAACCAAATATTCTTAATTTCCTGACCGAGAGAAAGATTTCATTACTGATTAATATTCCTTATACCCGTGAGGCTTTGCAGGATAATATGTCATTGCGGCGCTTGGCGGTTTTGCTAGATTTACCTTTAATTACAACCACAGCTGGAGCGCAAATTACCGTTCAGGCTCTTCAATCTTTGGCGGCCAACAATATGAGTTTTGAAGTTAAAGCCTTGCAAGATTTATTTTGATTTTTGAAGGCAAAGGCATTTAATATCAATTGCCAAACTATAAGCGAAGAATTTAATCGTTTTTGCAAAAAATATATTAGACTTCTTGCAAAATAAATTATAAAAATGTGAAATACCTCATTAAAAGAGGACTTTTTGTAGAATTTCACTAAGTGTACTCCCCCCGCCCTCTTAACAGAGGGAGCTAGCGGTTTCCAGAAGAAATCAAAACTCCCCTCTCTGCTTGTGGAGAGGGGCTGGGGGTGAGGCTGTATTATTTTGCAAAAGCTATATTGAATTAATTTTATTTTTTCTATCGGCTATTTAACCGATTACTGAAACTTAAAAGAACTTAATGGGAAATAAAAATATATATTCCTTTAAATAGAGACCTATAATGAGTTCAATTTGTGATAGCTGTCATGCTGGGTGTTGCCGCACTTATCGTTTGGTAATTACTATTTTTGATTTTTTAGATTTAGTAACCGCTGTTGGCATGGAAAAAGCCGTGCAAGGAACTTGTTTTGAGGCTATGCCTTTTAATGAAAATTATTTAGTTAATAATCATGGCATTCATCCTTTTGTTTTTGATGATGAAGATAAAAAAGGTTCTATGTATTCTTTGTCTTTAAAAAGAGATGAATCGACGCTTTTTCCTAATACTTTAAAATGTACCTTTTTGAGTGAAGAAAAAAAAGCCGAGCCAAATATAAATGCCGATTTACCAGAGCATGATAAACACCCCGGTAGTACCACAGATGCGCGCTGTTCAGTTTATGAAAACAGACCCATTATGTGTCGTACTTACCCAATTGGTTTTAATTCACAAATTTTTTCTTCTCAACTTAGACGACGTGAAGATTTGCCTTTGGCGGCTCAGCATGATGCTTATAAAATTTGTCCAAAATCTCAGCTAGAACTATCCGATTTTGCCTTGAACACGCCAGCGGCATTAATGAAAAAAAACAATGATTTAATGTTAAATGATATGCGTAATCAAGCTCATAATCAGTCAGTTTTAAAATGGAATTCGCAACCCGAAAGATTGACCGCCAAAATAATTCCTTTTATTCTTTCTGTTGGTAATAATCTAATCGGAGCACATAAACCAAATAAACCACCAATTATTGAAACAGCAACTCCTCGACTCGATTCAGCGGCCACCGCTTTAAAAGCCAAATCTACGGCCTCTAAAGTTTAAATGTTTTGTTGTATTACAACACTATGGACAATTTTAAAAAATGTTCTAATTTTACAAATTGATTATATTTGAAGTGGCTTGTTCTTAGGGGGCTTGCCGCCGCCCCCTAAAACCCCGCTCTCGGGGTGCCGCCCCCAAACGACGGATTGACAGCTTGTTGCGATTCAGTCCATTATTGCTCATGAAAAGCCTGTTTATTTTGTTATTTTAAAAACTGTCCATAGTGTTGATTGTTTGACCTTGTTTATAGGTATAATCGAAGTTCATTACTATAATTTAAAAATTTATGAATTCTGAAAATCCGCTTTTGATAGGCCAAGGTTTGCCCGCTTTTGACAAAATTAAAACCGAACATATTGAACCAGCCCTTAAATTAATTTTAGAAGAAGCTTATCAAAACTTAAGCCAACTTGAACAAAATGCAAAACCATCTTGGGAAGAGTTGGTTGAACCTTTAGACAAATTAGAAGAAAAATTAGCTTGGGCTTGGGGAGCCGTGAGCCATTTGATGGGTGTCCAGAATAGCCCAGCTTTGCGCCAATCATATGAAAAACTACAGCCCGAAATTGTACAATTTTATAATAAGCTCAGTCAAAGCGAAAGTTTATATGATAATTTTAAGGCTCTCAAAGCTAGCTCTCAATGGGCAAACTTTGAATCAGCTCAAAAAAGAATTATAACCGCCTCTATTCAAGATTTTGAACTTTCTGGAATTGGCCTTGAGAAAGCGCAAAGAGAAAGATTTAATCAAATTCAAATGGAATTGGCTGAATTAGGCAATAAGTTTTCTAATAATGTTCTAGACGCTACCAAAGCCTTTAGTCTAATATTAAATACTCCCGAAGAAATTGCTGGATTACCAAATAGCTTATTAAACTTGGCGGCTCAAGGCGAAAATAATACGGCTCCTTGGAAAATAACCTTAGATTCGCCGTACTATATACCTTTTATGCAATATAGCCAAAATGCCGCTTTGCGTGAGCAGATTTATAAAGCCAATATAACTCGAGCCAGTGGTGGTGAATTTGACAACCATGAAATTTTGAAAAAGATTTTAGAATTGCGCCATGAAAAAGCCAAATTATTAGGTTTTGCCAATTACGCCGAGCTGAGCTTGCAAACCAAAATGGCTCCCAGCCTCAATAATATTTATGAAAAACTTGAAGAATTACGCAAAGTTAGTTATAAAGCGGCCAGCCAAGAATTAGAAACTTTAAAAACTTTTGCCCAAAACCCTAATTTACAACACTGGGATTTAGCTTTTTGGGCCGAGCGTTTAAAAGAGACTAATTTTGCTTTTTCGGAGGAAGAATTGCGGCCTTATCTGGCTTTTCCAAAGGTTTTAGAGAGCTTATTTTCTTTAGCGGAAAGACTTTTTCAAATTAATATTATTCCAGCCGAGGCTCCTGTTTGGCATAAAGATGTGCAATTTTTCAGGGTAAATGATCAACAGGGCACAGCCATAGCTTATTTTTATCTTGATCCTTATACTCGCCCAGCTGAAAAACGTGGTGGTGCTTGGATGGATGATTGTATTGGACGTTCTAAAACTCCCGATGGAATCAGGCTTCCAGTCGCTTATTTAATTTGCAATCAGACTCCACCCGTTGCAGACAAGCCTAGCTTAATGACTTTTATGGAAGTTAAAACTTTGTTTCATGAATTTGGGCATGGATTGCAACATATGCTTACACAAATAGATTATTCAGATGCCGCTGGCATTAATAATATTGAATGGGACGCTGTGGAGCTACCAAGCCAGTTTATGGAAAATTGGTGTTATGAAGAAAAAACTCTCAAAAACATGGCCAAGCATTATCAAACAGGCGAATCATTACCACAAGAACTTTATAAAAAATTACTGGCTTCTAAAAATTTTATGAGCGGTAGCGGTATTTTACGCCAATTACATTTTAGCCTGCTTGACTTAGAGCTTCATAATGGCGAAGTCAAAGACCCAGAAAGTGTACGCCGAGCAATTGGAGAAAATACGCTTTTAATACAACCTTTACCAGAGGATGCTTTTTTATGCTCATTTAGCCATATTTTTGCTGGTGGTTATTCAGCTGGCTATTATAGCTATAAATGGGCCGAGATTTTAAGTGCAGACGCTTTTGCGGCCTTTGAAGAAGCTGGTTTAGAAAATGAAAAAGCCATAGCTCTCAAGGGTGAATTGTTCAAAAATACGGTTTTGGCCTTAGGTGGTAGCGAACATCCTTTGGTGGTTTTTAAAAAGTTTAGAAACCGAGAACCGCAGACCGAGGCTTTACTCAGACATAGTGGTTTAATTGCAAAATAATTTGCTTTTAGGCTTTTACTGATTTCTCAAAAAATACCTATTTATTTTTAAATAAAGTAAAATGAAAGTACTTACCTTTTCTTGAGATGAATAAAACTTTAGGTTTGCACGATATTGAAACGCCCATTTATTTGTTTATCAGCAATGAAAGCACACCCGAAGGTAGATTTCCTTGGTATACGCTTGCCGAGGGTGAAAATGGACAAACTGCCAAAAAATATATTTCCCAAAAAGCTCTAACTGGCAAACTAGAAAAGCTCGAATTAAAAGAAGTTGAAGTAAAAGCTGGCAAAAAGGTGGAAGCCAAAAACAAACTTGATATTCATCTTAAGGCTGGTAGCGACAAATATATAATCAGAACTGGCCTTGATACAACCTTTTATAAGGGCTTATTGCTAAAACTAAAGGCCTTAACCGAAACCCAATTAGCTGGTTTAATCACCATTACCGCTAATCCTTCAACCGATTCGGACAAAGTGGTTTTTGCTGGCATTCGATTAGAAGATGAAGCCGTGCGTGCAGAGTGGCTACCAGAGGCTAATTTTTCGGAGATTATTCAAAATATCAATTCCAGTTTAAGCCGCAAAAGCTAAGCAAGCTGAAAAAATAATTAATGAAGCTTTTGCAAAATAATACAGCCTCACCCCCAACCCCTCTCCACAAGCAGAGAGGGGAGTTTTTATTTCTTCTGGAAACCGCTAGCTCCCTCTGTTAAGAGGGCGGGGGGAGTACACTTTGTGAAATTCTATAAAAAAGTCCTCTCTTAATGAGGTGTTTCACGTTTTTATAATTTATTTCGCAAGAGGTCTAATGAAGCTTTTGAACCACTACTCGGCGTACGCCAAAATGAGAGCAATTAGCATAACCTAAATTTCTGACGGTGGCTTCCGTTAAATCTAAAGAGCCAATACGGCTATAAGGTCCACGGTCAATTATTTTGATATTAACATTTTTACCATTGCATTTTAGGTTCAAATCACTGCCCAAAGGCCATCTGCGGTGAGCGGCTCCTGTGGTTTGTCGTGTTAGAACTTGTCCATTTGCCGTTTTATTGCCATATAAGCCAGGGCCATAACACATTGCAATTAAAGTATCTTCTGCGGCCAAAGCGTTTAAACAGCCAAAACACAAAATTAAAACCTGAAAGATATTTCTCATTAAATTCTTGTAAACAAACAACAAATTTATTTCGGCATTTTAGCTTATTTTTTTGCTTCTTGTCTTTTAGGTTATGACAAAATCAGGAATTGCTATATAGTAATACATTTCAAATTGTTATAATTGGTTTTTGGTATTTTTTTAGGCAAAGAGTTAGAATGAATTTTAGGTGAATCACTCACTTGCCTCTGTTAAAGAGGTTCACTCTGTTTTCTAGATAGATTGTTAATGCTTACTATTATACGCTAGCCAAATATCTCGGGCTAGCGTTTTTTTTAAATTAAAGTGCTTAAACTCACCAAATGCGCATAATAACCATTTTGATTCATAAGCTCATTGTGTATGCCCAATTCTTTAATTATGCCATTTTGTAAAACCATAATTTGCTTACATTCGGCGACAAGGTTCATGCGGTGAGCAATAAAAATAACCGTTTTGCCGCTATTGAGAATTTTTTTGATTGCATTTGTAACCAAGCCTTCCGTGTAAGGATCTAGGCTTGCCGTGGCTTCGTCTAAAATTAAAATTTGTGGTTCTTGTACTAAAGCCCGTGTTAGCGAAATTAATTGTTTTTGTCCACTCGATAAATCTAGGCCTCGCTCGTTTAATTGCGCTTGTAAACCGTTTGGTAAATTATTAATTGCTTCAAATAAGCCAATTTCTTCGGCGATTTTCTCCACCAAAGCAGGCGCAATTTTTTTATCTAAAACCAAATTATCATAAATAGAACCGCTAAATAAAAAGCTACGCTGGGGAATCATGAGCATTTCTTTGCGCAATTCGCTTGGATTAATTTGTCTAAGGTTTTGACCGCCAATTAAAATTTCACCTGAAACTGGATCGTAAAAGCGGCATAAAAGTTTAATTAAAGTGCTTTTCCCAGAGCCAGTTTGGCCAACAATTCCCAAGCTTTCGCCTGCGGGTAACTTAAAAGAAATATTACTTAAAACATTTTGTTCGGCCTGCAAATTATATTTAAAAGAAACATTTTTCATTTCTAAATCAAATTGCTTAATATTGCTTTCAGTGTGCTCTAAATCAGCATTTTCGATTTGCACCGAAGGTTTTTCTTCAAGCACAGAAACTATGCGTTCGGCCGCTGTAAAACCAGACTGAAAAGTTGAAAATTTCTCGCTTAAAGAACGAATAGGTCCAAAGAGCATTTGCGAATAATTAACAAAAGCCACCAAGTTTCCAATTGTGGTTTCATTCAGAATAAAAGCGGCCACGACAATAACCAAAATAATTCCTAAAATTCCAATCAACTCAATTAAAGCCGAATAAGCCGAATCAGCCGTAATTGAATTATTGGTTGCCTTTATATAATTATCGCTGGTTTGCGCAAATCGCTCTTTTAAAAAGCCGCTCCGATTGAAAATTTTTATAATCATTAAACCCAATAAACTTTCTTGAAATAAACTATTAATTTGAGCTAATTCTTTTCTAGAGGCGGCATTGGCTTCACGATAAAATTTTTCAAAAAGATTGGTCAGCAATAATAAAACTGGAATCAAAGCCAATTGAGCCAAAGTAAATTTAGGTTCTAAAAACAGCATAAAAGTAGCAATTCCAATTAAAGAAAATAAGTCATTTGCGCCACCAACCAAGCCAGAAGCAAACATTTCGCTCAAAGCTTCAATATCATTTGTTAAACGTGTTAAAAGCTTTCCTGTTTGGTTTTTTTCAAAAAAGTCAATTGATAAATTTTGCAAATGCCTAAAAAGTTGCTCTCTGATGTCTGAAACCAGCTTTTGACCAATTGCCTGCACGATAATATTTTGCCAAATTCTTAAAATAATTAAAACAATTAAAGTAATTCCTAATAACTGTGGCCAAGCATGATTAAGGTTAGAATGAGCGTATTCATCAACAGTTTTTTTGAGTAAATAAGGTTGTGCTCCTTGCAGAAAAGCAATAAAAGGCACAAATAATAAAATACCAATAATTTGCTTTCTAAATGGGCGAAAGAAAGGCAAAATTTGCTTAATCAGAAAAAAATTATTTTGTAATTTGGGCAATAGAAGACTTAACTAAACTCAGAAGATACTACTATAAAATTTTTAGACTTTCTATGCTAGGGCAATATTAAAAATAAATTCAAACAATGCAAAAACGCCCATCTGCTGAAAGCCTTATAATAGAACTTGGCGCACAGAAAGAATTAAACCAATTATGAATTTAGAATTTTGTTTTGTTGAATATAATTCTTCTGCTTATAAAGAGCTAATTGAACTGCGACGAAAAATTTTGCGCAAACCGCTTGGCCTTGATTACAGCCCAGAACAACTGAAAGCCGAAAAAGATTATAAATTTGTGGCGGCTTATTTAAAGCAAAAATTGGTGGCTTGTCTTTTGATTATGCCTTTGGATCATAATGTTGCACGTATTCGTCATGTTGCTGTTGATGAAGGTTTGCAAGGAAAAGGCATTGGCAAAGCTTTAATGCAATTTAGCGAAAACTATCTTCAACAAAGTGGCTTTGCTCAAATAATACTTTATGCCAGAGAATCAGCTTTTGAGTTTTATACAAAATTAAATTATCAAAAGTTTGGTGAGCCTTTTCTAGAGCTAGATTTAATTCATTCTAAAATGTCAAAAAATCTGCTTTAAAAAACCAAAGATTTTATGTTTATAATGGCTTTTAATTATGGATATTTCAAAAATTCAAGAAAAAGTTTCTTTTATTCTTTCTCCTAATCGTTTTAAACATACTTTAGGTGTTGCTCAAACTGCCCGTGAATTGGCGATTAAATTAGGAGCTGATCCTCTAAAAGCTGAACTGGCTGGCTTATTGCATGATATTGCTAAAGAATATAAAGCCGTACAACTTTTAGAATCAGCCCGAAAATTTTGTATTGTGATTAGTAATATAGATAGAATTTCTCCGCATTTATTGCACGCAAGAGTAGGAGCTTGTATTGCCCGTGAACAGTTTAATATAAAAGATAGCGAAATTTTAAGTGCCATAGCCCAACACACACTTGGCAAAGCAAATATGAGCTTGCTTGAGCAAATATTATTTTTAGCCGATGCGATTGAGCCTAATCGTCCGATGGAGTGGGCGGAGCCAATTAGATTGGAATTAAAAGAAAGAGGTTTAACCTCGGCCATTGTTAAAAGTTGTCAAATTACAATTAAAGAAGTTGCCGAAAAAGGCTTTTTGCTTCATCCCATAACAGTAGAGACCTATAATTTTTATTTAGGAAAATTAATAAATCTTTGAGTTAAGCATTCTTATGCACGTTTGCTCTGAGAGCGACAATTGTCTTTTCTAGAATTTGAAGGTACAATTTCTAATTCTCTTCTTTAGTTGTTAAAATACGTTTTTAAAATTGACTTTTTCTCGACAAAAACTTTCTTTACATTTTTCTTTAGGCATAATTTTTTGCTTAAATTTTTGTTGCACTCCTCTTATGGCCGTCTCAGATGAAGACAAAACTGAAAACAATCTTTCAACAGCCGCCCCAGAAAATGATAAAGACAATCGAGATTTTTCGGAGATTTCACTAAAAAAAGCCCAAGATGATGAAGCTTATTTTGAAGGTGATAGCGTTGATTATGACCCAGAGACAGGGTTTTTTGTGATTGAAGGAGCGGCTATCTTATATCTAAAAAAACAAGACACAAAACTTGCCGCCGACCGCATTGAATATTTACCTAAGCAAGACCGCCTAAAAGCTTTTGGCAATGTCATGATTACGGGAAAAGACCAAGTTACTTTTTCTGAAGACTTAGACCTAGACCTAAAAGACAATAATGCTTTGCTTGGAAATGTAAAATCCCAAATTGCTTTAGCCTCCATCGAAGCCAGAGAAGCATCTTTAAAATCGGGCAAAGCTTTTCGTACTGGTAACTACACTAATGGTGCCTTTGATTTAAAACAACCTATACGGCTAGGAGCTAAGCCAAATGGCATAAATTCTTTTAGGCTAATGCAAAACCTCGCAGAAAGCTCAGAAGAAATTTTAGAAAACGGTCAAAGCTTTACTTTACAAGCCCGTAAATTAATCTATTATCCAGACCGTATTCAAAATAATTTATATATTTATGGTGGCAGTCTAAAGTTTAAAAAAGTGCCTGTGGTTTTGCCTTTGCCTTTTGGTATTTTTACGGCGGGTGAAAGTTCACAACAAATGTTTGGAGCCGTTATTGGTAATAGTCCTAGAACAGGAGCGGGAGATTTTAATTTGGGTCCTAAAATTAGTTTAGTTTTGGGCGATCCAAAAAAGAAAAGAGCTATTTCGGCGGCACCTTTTTTTCAGATGGGTAGTTCTAGTGGCCTTGGCGGAATGTTGCAATATACAGATCCTAGAAACAATGCTCTAATTGCATATGGTTCCGCTAAAAAACGTGGTTTAGCCGAAGTAACTTCTCATATTACAAGATATAATGACTTTAACTATGGCTGGAATAGCTATTTAGGTGGCGGTATAACCAAACAATTTTTGCAATTAAACGATAGGCGCAATTTAAAAGTGCCTCTGCTTGGTTCTTTTTTGGAAGGTAATAGTTTAAATGTTCTGGCTGATATTAGTTTTATAAACGATTCTCAAGAATTACGGGATCAAGAAAACAATTTATTAAGCCGCTTGCAGAGAGATTCTTTAGGCAATAATATTTCTAGTAATCGAGATAAAAGTGGTTTTCGTTTGCAAGAATCTATTTCTTTTACGACAAAACCAATTATCGAAATGGGAACCGAAAAATATAATATTGGTTTGCGTGCTCGGGGTTTTGCGGTGGGTAGAGCTTATACAACAGGTAATTTTCATTCTTTTGCTTCACTTGGCCCTAATATTCGTCTTCACGCAAATCGTTTAGCTGATTTAGAAGTTGGTTATGATCAATTAGTCAATCAAGGGCGTTCTCCTTTTGGCTTTGACCAAGTTATTCAAGGACAAGAAAGTACTTATCTAAATGGAGATTTAAATCTTACTCATTGGCTTAGTGTTGGTGGCTTTGGTGTTTATAGTTTTACCCGTAAAAACTGGGTTGCCCAACAAGCTCGCTTAGTAGTTGGTCCTGAAGATTTTAAGCTTTTACTTAGTTATGATCCAGTGCGTAGACAATTTAATTGTGGATTTACAGTATTCTTTGATGATAAAGTAGGATTTAGGCAATTCTCTTATCGGAAAAACACCAGTGGTAAAAAGCGCAGATTCTAAAATACAGCCAGTCGATTTAATTCTTTATAAAAGTCGTGGCGAAAAAATTGTTTGTTTAACGGCATATGATTTTAGAACCGCTCAAATTGTAGATTCTGCTGGAATAGACCTTATTTTAGTTGGAGATAGCTTGGCTAATGTTTTTGCTGGATGTAATAATACATATGAAATTGGTATGACTGAAATGGTTTACCATACGAAGGTGGTTTCCCGTGGCATAAAAAAAGCTTTATTGGTGGCTGATATGCCTTTTTTGTCTTTTCAGGTGTCAGTTGAAGAAGCTTTAAAAAATGCTAGCGAGCTTTTGAAGGCGGGAGCCAAAGCAATTAAACTGGAAGGCGCAACCGAATTAACTTTAAAAATTGTCGAAAAGCTCACAGAGATTGGTATTCCAGTTGTTGGACATTTAGGTTATACGCCTCAATCGGCGGGTGTTTTAGGAATTGGCA
Organism: Candidatus Caenarcanales bacterium; assembly: GCA_947494115.1. Lineage (GTDB taxonomy): Bacteria > Cyanobacteriota > Vampirovibrionia > Caenarcaniphilales > Caenarcanaceae > CANLTT01. Next base: position 18,620 of record CANLTT010000002.1, on the reverse strand, counting down.
AAGTTCAAGGTCGCACTCAAAGCTCGGCACAAGATATTTTTGAACAAGCTCGTTCTTTAGAAATGGCTGGCGCAATTGCTTTAGTTTTAGAATTGATTCCGCAAGAATTAGCCAGTCAAATTACTCAATCATTAAGAATTCCAACTATTGGTATTGGGGCGGGTTTAGGTTGTGATGGCCAAATTTTGGTAATTGACGATATGCTTGGCAAAACCGATTTGAATTTGAAATTTGTCAAAAAATATTTAGATCTTGAAAAAGAAATGCGCCGTGCTCTTTTGGCATATGCTAGCGATGTTCGTAGTGAACGTTTCCCCGAGGAAAATAATAGTTTTTAATGAAAAAGCATATTTTGAGCCGCATTTTATTGCTGGGTAAAAAACATTGGCCTCGTTTGATTTTAGGTTTTATCGCTATGCTTTTGGCTGGCTTGGTGTCGGCTTGGCCAAGTTTGGTTTTTAAAATTATAATTGACATTTTGGCTCAAGGAAAACTGTTTGCCGAAAATATTAGTTTTAATCCAATTCCGCAACAATTACAAAACTATTTGAGTTTACAAAACTTTGTTTTAAGCTTTAGCCCTAAAAAAGCCATAAATATAATGCCTTTAATTTTGCTTGGCATTTATGCTTTAGACGGCTTGCTTAATTTTATTTCGGTTTTTAATACAAGGTTTTTTGGAGTTTTAATTAGCAATGAATTGCGAGAAGAAGCCCATAAAAAGCTTATAAATTTGAGTTTAAACCAAATACGGCAAAAAAATTCTGGCGATTTAATTTCTTGTTTAATTAGCGATTTAAACACTGTTCAAGCCTTAATTGCTGAAGTTTTAACCGCCATACTCAAAGATTCAATTTCGGCTTTGGTTTTAGGTTTATGGCTTTTATTCACTGACTGGAAGCTGAGTTTAATTGGTTTAATTGTTTTGCCCGCTTTATTTTTGTTTTTGTCTAAATTCACCAAAAAACTGCGCAAGCTCTCTAATAAAGGCCAAGAAGTAACTGGTGTTTTGGCAAGTTTTATCTCTGAAACCATTCAGGGCGCAGACTTAGTAAATTTATTTAATATTCAAGAAAACAGACACCATGAATTTAAGCATAAAACCAAAGAAGTAATTCAGGTTTTGCGCAAACAACTCTGGACAGATGCTTTAATTGGACCTTTTTTGGGCATTATAGTTTCTTTAGCGATTGGAGCAATTATTTGGTTTGGCTTGCGTGAGGTTTTGGCTGGACATAAAACAATTGGCGATTTTAGTTCTTATATAATTGCGGTTATTTTGCTTTATCAGCCGATTAAAAGGCTTTCTCGAGTGCAAGCTCAAATTAATCAAATTATCGGAACTTCAGATCGTATTTTTGACTTAATTGATTCAGAGAGCGAAATTAAAACTATTCCTTTGGCTTTTTGCAATTTTAGCCCTGAATTAAAAATAGAATTCCAAAATGCCTACTTTGAATACGCTCACCAATTGCCAGTTTTGCAAAATATAAATTTAAACATCAAAGAAGGCGAACAAATTGCTTTAGTTGGCTCTTCAGGTGGCGGAAAAAGTACAATTATAAAATTAATACCTCGGCTTTATGATTTAAAAGCGGGGGAACTCAAAATAAAAAATATTAATGTTAAAAACTGGAATTTAATTTCTTTGCGGGCTTTAATCAGCTTTGTGCCTCAAGATCCGTTTTTATTCAGTGGTTCGGTGAAAGATAATTTGCTTTTAGCCAAACCATCAGCTAGCGAAGCCGAATTAAAAAAAGCTTTAGAATTTGCCAAAGTGGATTTTTTAAATTCTTTAGAAGACTTTGTAACTGAACGTGGAAACAATTTATCGGGCGGACAAAGGCAAAGAATAGCAATTGCAAGAGCCTTTTTGAAAGACAGTCCTTTGCTTATTTTGGATGAACCAACAAGCGCATTAGACCTGCATTCTGAAGAACTTATAAAAGCCAGTCTTACCGAATTAAAAAAGAATAAAACTGTAATTTTAGTAACACATAAACTTTCTGGCCTTAAAGACTTTAACCGCATTATTTATCTACAAGCAGGAGAAATTATTGAAGATGGTTCACCTCTTGATTTGATGGCACAAAAAGGCCATTATTATAAACTTGTGAATAGTTAATTTAAATTTGGTTTAGTATTTCTTGGTATTAAATATGAATAATTTTTTTGAATTAATAAATTTTTTGAAAGAAAAAAAAGAGCTAAATTTAGAATTTACAGCTAAGTTTATTGATTTTTTGAGTGATTCGGAAAGTTCAGAAATTGAATTGGCCTGTTTAACAGCTGGTTGGAAAGCCAAAGGTGAAACTTCTTTAGAATTAGCCTTAATTGCCCAAAATATTTTAAAAAAATTGCCTACAATCAAATTAGAAGGGCAAATTATTGATTGCTGTGGCACTGGAGGCGATGGCTCAAATACTTTTAATATTTCTACGACTAGTGCTTTTTTGGCCTCGGCTCTGGGAGTGAAAATTGCTAAACATGGCGGCCGCAAAACAACTAGTGCTTCGGGAAGTATTGATTTTTTGGAAGCTTTACAAATTCTTTGCTTGACCGATTGTGTGCAAATTAAAAACCAATTAGAGAAAAAAGGAATTTGTTTTATTGCTTCTCCAGCTTTGCATGATATTTTAGGAAAATGGAAAAACACTTGCCGCAAACTGGGTTTTTCGGGGCAAACTGGTTTAATCGGAACTCTCACTAATCCAGTTTGCATTACACATCAGCTAATTGGTGTTTCAAAGCCAGAATGGGGGCTTTTAATGATTACGGCTTTGAAAATTTTAGGTCGTCAAAAAGCAATTGTTGTGCATGGTTTTCCTTGTTTAGATGAAGCTAGTTTGTGTGGAGTGAATCAAATTTGGCTTTTAGAAAATAATAAAATTACTTATCTAGAGCTAAATTCAAGCGATTTAGGCTTAGAAGAAAATTGTAATTTGAGCGATTTAAAAGGTGGCTCGCCCCAAGAAAATGTCGAAATCTTTTATAAAATATTACAAAACCAAGCTAATCCAGCTTTAATAAATACTATTTGCTTGAATACTGGCTTAATTTTATGGCTCTCTGACCGTGCTGAAAGCATTCAAAAAGGTTTTGCGCAAGCCAAAGAATTAATTGTTTCGGGGCAAGCCTTAGAATCTTGGAAAAACTTTAAAATTTCTGTCTAGAATTTCCGTCTGGAAAGCTAGAAGTTTCATTTGGTCGTGGAATACTTGTTTGATCACCGTGTCGTGGCATACTTGTTTGATCACTTTGTCGTGGAATACTTGTTTGATCACCGTGTCGTGGCATACTTGTTTGATCACTCTGGCGTGGAATACTTGTTTGATCGCCTTTAGGATTTTCGATTAAAAGATTACTATGAATATTTTTTAACTCACCTAAAGCACCCTGAAAACGCCCCAGCTGTTCGGCACGCAAATTTTGTTTAGAAACTTGGTCTAATTGTTTTTGGCCATTTTGAATAATAGACATTGCACCAACTGTTGTTCTTTCAAGCTCATGTAGAACCGCTTCAGCATAAGAATTGGCTCCACGCTTTATTGTTTCAGCTTCAATGATGGCTGTGTCCAAAACTCTTTGTATTTGGCGGCGAGAAGCATCTTCGGCTTGGGCTATTTCTTGCTCAGTTAATTGGTAAATTTTTTGCGCTTCATTTCTAACTTGCAGTCTAATTCTTTCGGCTTCGGCATTGATGGCTTTTATAACTTCGGATTCATTTACAATTTGGCGCAGTTGTTCATGAGCGGAAGCAACTATGCGTCTAGATTCTTCTTCGGCTCTGGCAACTACTTCTTCTGCTTGTCTACGAGCCGAAAATAAAATTTGCTCTTCATGAGACACCAATTGCCTTGCTTCGGCTAATTCTTCGGGCAATTCTGCGACCGATTGTTCAATTAAATTTTGTAAATCTTTAGAACCAACCAGCTTTATGCCAAAAAACGGAATAATAGGAGCACTCTCCACTAATGACAGCATTCGGTCAAGTAGTTTGTAAATGCTCAAGAAGATCTCCTCGAAAAAATCTGCAGACGTTTATAAACTGATTCTGGTACCCAGTGTGCCACATTTCCACCAAATCTTGCAATCTCTCTAATGCGTGAAGAGCTAATAAAAGCATAATTGGGGTTTGTCATTAAAAACAAGGTTTCGACACCGCCAATTTTATTTAACTGCGCCGCTTCCCACTCAAAGCGAAAATCACCAATATCACGCATTCCTCTAATTAAAGAATTGGCTTTTTCTCGGCGAGCCAAATCAACCACCAAACCATTAAAACTTATAATTCTTATATTATTTAATTTTTGTACCGATTCTTTGATCATTTCTATGCGTTCTTCCGCCGTAAAACAACAGCGTTTCTCTGTATTTTCAAGCACAGCCACAATTAATTCATCGCAAAAAACGGCCGCTCTTTCGATAATGTCTAAATGTCCATTTGTAATCGGGTCAAAACTGCCAGGGTAAATAGCCTTCATTCAATTTATTTATTTGATATTTGGTCATTATAAAGCATTTGTCTAGATAAATTGAGCGTATTTATGTATTGTATCTCTTGCAAAATAATACAGCCTCACCCCCAACCCCTCTCCACAAGCAGAGAGGGGAGTTTTTATTTCTTCTGGAAACCGCTAGCTCCCTCTGTTGATGAGGTGTTTCACGTTCTTGTAATTTATTTCGCAAGAGGTCTATTGCATCCTAATTATAAATTATGCCTTTTTGACTAATTTCTTGTTTGGTTTTTTTGCTGTTGTTATGAGCTTGTTGACGCATATGAATTTGATTTTCTTGGCTAATTTTATTAATTTGATTAATCATTAAAATCTCATATGCAACATTGGCCGCTGGGTTTACTTCGGTTGTGAGCGGCTCTTTGACTTTTTGGCGCAAAGTTTGTTTTATATTTTCAAGTTTTTCGGGTGAATTCAACCATTCTTGCGTAATTGCGACCCACTTTTCGGGAATGCAATCATCTTGTAAAAGCTCTGGGCAAATAAATTCGTTTGCAATAATATTTGGTAGCCCGATTTTATCGATTTGACGCAAAAATAAATAACCTTTAAAAAACAACGGATATTCTTTATAGCCTAAAATAAGTGGTGTTTCGGTGCAAGAGGCTTCAAGCGTAACTGTCCCAGAAGTAAGCCAAGCAATATCTACGGCTTTAAGCAAATAATGGTTTTTTTCGGAGGTTTCAATTATTGGCTGAAAACCAGTTTTTGAAATATATTTTTGAATTTGCTCTTGTTTAATGGTATTTGCCCGCACTAAAACAAATTGTAAATCTGGGTTTTTTTCTTTGAGTTGTTTGGCAGATTGCAATAAAGTTGGCAACATATAATCAATTTCGCGTTTTCGTGAACCAGGGAAAATACCGATAACTTTATGCTCTGGGTTTAAATTGCAAGCGGTTAAAATTTGGGCACGTGTGGCGGGGTGCAAGTTTTGCATAGACCAAGCCGAAGGATTACCAACAAAACGGGTTGAGGTTCCAGCTGTTTTGTGCAAATCTTCTTCAAAAGGCAAAATTGTTAATAATCGATCAATTAAAAAAGGTAATTTCTTAATGCGGTTTTTATTCCAAGCCCAAACTTGCGGTGCAATATAAAAAACCACCTTGCAAAAAGGCACATATTTTTTAATCGCTTTCGCAAGGCGCAAATTTAAACCGGGATAATCAACTAATAAAGCAATATCTGGCTTGCGCTCTCTGATTTGGGCAATTAAATTTTGTTCAAGTTTATATAAAAACCCCAAATTTTTGATAATGTCGGCAATGCCAATAATGCCCATTTCGGAAGAGTCTTGAATTAGCTCTATTTCGCATTCTTTTAGCTTTTGGCCGCCCATTCCCCAAGCTTTTAAAGTACAATTTTCGGGCAAATATTCTTTCAAAAAATGAATAACCTCGGCGGCGTGTAAATCTCCTGAAGCTTCACCAGCTGAAACAAATAAATTAAGATTTTGCATTGTTTTATTTTAAGGGTAAAGAATGAAAGGATTTTGCTTTTTTTTCGATTTAAACTTTAATTTATCTTTCCAAGACTTTTTTTGATTGAGCTTGGATAAATCGATTTGATTATTGTATAAATTATTTTTGAGGTTTTTTTGTTCTTCTAGAAGTTGATTTTCTTTTTTTAATTGTTTTAATCTTTGTTTTTCACGCTTATGTTGTTCTTGTTCTAGTTTGCGTTCTTCTCGGTTGATTTTATGGTCTTTTTTGAAGTTTTCATAATTGAATTTTTTATCATTATCATTTTTATTTTTGTCATTATCATTTTTATGCCACCAACTATTATTTTGTTTTTTTAATTCTTCAGTTGGTTGTTGTATTGGTTCTTGGCTTTGCAGCTGAGCATTTTGGTTTTCATATTGTTGATTAGCATCAATCTCCCAATTATTATCAGCCAGAGCCAGTAAAGAGAAAACAAAAACAAAATTAAAAGTCACTAAAAACTTTTTAAACATAACCTAAAATTTATGAGTTATCCCATTGTATCATTCAAGACACATAAAACCTAATGATAATAGACTTCTTGCAAAATAAATTGTAAAAACGTGAAGCATCTCATTAACAGAGAGAGCTAGCGGTTTTTAGGAGAAATAAAAACTCCCCTCTCTGCTTGTGGAGAGGGGTTGGGGGTGAGGCTGTATTATTTGCAAGAGGTCTAATAATTTAAACCAAGCTTATTACAAACTATTTTTTAAATTTCATAAAGTTTGGCAATTTCGCTGGCATAGTTTTTTTCAACAATGCGCCTTTTTAGTTTCATGGTATGAGTTAATTCGTCTTTGCTTTGATTGAAAGGTTCAGCTAAAATTTTAAATCTGCGAATTCTCTCATGTTCAGCCAAATGAGCACAATATTTTTCTAATTCTTTTTCAATTAATTCTTTTACTTCGTCCTTTTCGATTACTTCTAGCCAATTATCGATTTTGCTTTCCCATTCTTTACCATAAACAAATTTAAGCACAGCCGCTTTCTGAAGCGTAATTAAAGCTATCAACCACTTTTGTTTATCACCAAAAACCGCTACTTGGTCTAAATAAGGGCTTGTTTTTAAACCTTCTTCAATCAAAACTGGCGAAATTTTCTTGCCACCTGCATTTACAATTAAATCTTTTTTGCGGCCAATAATATATAAAAAATCATCTTCATCTAAACGTCCTAAATCGCCCGTCTGAAACCAATTGTCTTCGGTAAAAGCTTCGCTGGTGGCTGATGGTTTTTGCCAATAGTTTTTAAAAATCACTTCGCCTTTTACCAAAATTTCATCATCTTCGGCAATTTTAATTTGCAAGTTTTTAAGCGGCTTGCCAACACTACCTATTTTTAAAAGCTTTGTTGAATTAGCGGTCATAATGCCAGTTGTTTCGGTGAGGCCATAACCTTCAATTAAATAAATACCAATGGCCTGAAAAAACAATATAGTTTCGGGGTTTATCGGTGCTCCGCCTGAAATAACGGCGATTAAACTTGGGCTAATTTGTTCTTTAATTTTATGCAAAACCGATTTGTATAAAGCCATATGAGCCATTTTGGCCGCAAAGCGCAAGGTAAAACTTTTAGCTTCTAATTCGATTTTTTTAAGTTCTATAGCCGCCTTGAGAGCAGTTTGAATTGCAACTTTTTGCGCCTGCGGCAATTCTTCAATTTTGGCTAAAGTTTTGTCTTTGATTTTTTGCATTAAAAGAGGCACGCTCAAAATAATGGTGGCTTGGCCTTCTTTTAAATATTGGCCAATACGTTCTAAACGCTTACAATAATAAATAGGCCGTCCCTGACTCATAAAATACCACTGGCCAGCAATGCGCTGAAAAATATGTGCCGAAGTTAAAAAAGCCAAAAGTGAATGTCCGTCAGGGTCTGTTTGTTTGTTCTTTTGTGGCATACTCAGTGGAACACGGTCGGCTATGGCTTCCATTTGAAGTAAAATGTTTTTGTGGGTCAAAATAACCCCTTTTAATTGGCCACTTGTGCCCGAAGTGTAAACAATGCTTGCAATATCTTCAGGTTCAATTAAGGTTTCTTCAAAAGGCAAATGGTTTTCGCTTAGTTTTTTGAATGAGTGAATTGGAATATTAATTTCGGATTCGGGTTCAAAATCTTCAATTAAACAAAGACCTTTTAGATTTATTTGGTCGGCAATTTGCGCAATTTTTTTGAATTGTTTTTTATCTTCCACAAATAAAAAGCTAATACCAGAATCTTTAATTAAATAAATAAGCTCTTCTGGTGTGCAAGTATGATAAAAAGTAACGGTTATACAACCATTTGCCATAATACCTAAATCGCTAATTGTCCATTCTAGCCTTGTATTAGAGAGAATGCCAATTTGTTCGCCTTTTTGCAAACCCAAGTTTTTAAGATTAGCCGATAAATTGCGTACTTTTTGGGCTTTTTCTTGCCAAGTAATTTGACTAAAAGTTTTTTCTTCTTCTTTGTTTTTAAAATAAGCAGAAATTTCGGTAGGTTTTTGGCCAGCAATCTGAAAAAACAAATTAACTAAATTAGAATTGATCATGGGAATGTTTAAAGACAGTGGAATAATTTTAGTAAAATAAAAATTAAGTGGAAACTTTTTTGTAATTTATATATTCTTCCCATATAAACAAACTATGCTTTATTTAAAAAACAATTTTTTAACCTTAACTTTTTTTCTGCTTAGCCTAAATACTTTGGGTGTTTGCGCTCAGCCTTCTAATCAAGAAGAAAGAAAAGACTTAACTTTAGCCGACAAGCAACAATTAAGAGCCAAAGAAAGTCAGTTAAAGCAATTTATCTCTCAAAATCCTCGGGTGGCCGAAGCGCATTTAAATTTAGGAAACATCTATTGGGAAGAAGGTCGTGATGGCAAACCAATTAGACATTATTTAGCGGCCATTAAACTTAATCCAAATTATGCCGAGGCTTATTATAATTTGGGCAATGTTTTTTTTGTGCAAGGCGAACATGAGCAAGCAGTGCAGGCTTACAATAAAGCTCTCGAAATTAAACCAGGTTTTGCACCAGCTCATAATGGCTTGGGTAATGCTTTAATTGATGAAAAACAATATTTAAAAGCGGTTGAAAGTTACCAAAAAGCAATTCAGTTAGAACCAAACTATAAAGAAGCTAATTATAATTTATGCGCCGCCTATGTTTATGCCGCCCGTTATAATGAGGCCATTTCTGCTTGTTTGAATTCTTTAAAATTTACGGAAGATGCCCGTGCTTACAATAATTTAGGCAATTCTTATTTTAGAATCAAACAATTTGACGAGGCTTTAAGAGCTTATAAAAAGGCTCTAGAGCTTAATCCTCAATTGCCAGAAGCTCATTTTAATATTGCCGCTATAAGTTTAGTTCATACAAAAAACAAAGAAGAAGCTTTAAATCGCCAAAAAATGCTAGAAGTTATAGATCCACAAAAAAGTCGTAAACTCTCGGCCTTAATTAAAGCCGCCAAAATATAATGTCTAAAACTTTTATAATTTATTGTCTTTTTTTTAATGCACTTTTCTTAAGCCAAACCATGAATGCCAATGAATGCTCTCATATTTTAAATACAAAGGTCAAAGACATAAACGGTCAAGAGGTAAATCTGTGTCAATATCAAGGTAAGGTTTTGTTAATTGTAAATACAGCTTCAAAATGTGGTTTTACAAAACAATATACCAACTTACAGAATCTTTACAATAAATATAAAGAGAACGGTTTTGAGGTTTTGGCTTTTCCATCTAATGATTTTGCTAATCAAGAACCAGCCAATAATGAGCAAATTCAAAAGTTTTGCAAAACAGAATTCAATATAACTTTTCCTATTTTTGCTAAAGTGCATGTTAAAGGAAAAAACCAACTTGAATTGTATGAAAAACTCTCTTCAGCTAAAGGGACAGCACAGTGGAATTTTCAAAAATATTTAATAAACAAAAAAGGTCAAGTGGTCAAAAAGTTTGCACCTTGGGTTAATCCAGTTTCTAAAGAAATAACAAACGCAATTGAAGAAGAATTAAATAAATAGTCTTAAAACCCTTTTATATCTTGGTAAATCACATATTTGGCTAAATTATTAAACCAAAAAACAAGTAAATAGAATGTTAAAACTTAAAAATAAATCTTATAAATGAAACAAATTAACTACTATCGGGTAGGAAACATTTAGGTATTTATCTTAGTCAATAAGATCATCGTTGGTTAATAATCTTGGCAATAATTACAAATCTTGGGTAAGATAACAACATAATTTGATCGTCTGACTAAGTGAAGTTAAGATGCGCCCTCTCACAGTTTATTTTTAAGAGTAATATAGTATGAGTAAAGGAAAAGCGAGTAAAGCGAACAAGAACAAGGTTTTATTACTCCTTATCATTTTCTCTTTTTATTTATTAAGCTCGCTAATCGCTTTCGGTAAATCTTCTAGAGCTGTTCAAAGTGATGACACAGAACTGGCTAGCAATGATACTTCTCATATATCTTTAAATTCTTATCATAGTCGGCTTACCGCAAACAAAGAAAATGCCGCCAGCATAAGAAAAAAAGTTAATTCTGCTAGGCAAAAAGAGAGACTAGCTTTAGCGCAACTTCAAAAAACGCAAAGAGAACTTTATCGTGTTCAATCTACCTATATCGAAACCCAAAGAAAACTTTTTGGAATCGAAAAAGAAATTCATACCGCTCAAAGCCAAATTCGCAATATAGACAAACAAATTTATAATCAATCGGCTTTATTACGTAGACATCTTCGTCATATCTATATGCATAAAGCTGGTATGCTCTCTACTTTAGCGGAGTCTTTATTTGAATCCCGTAGTATAGTGCAGTTTTTAAATATTATTTACTATCAGCGTAAGCTCATAAATAAAGAAACCTCTTTAATAAAACAAATAAAATACAAACAAAACAATTTAAGAGCCGTGCAGACTGTTTGGCGCAAAAAACAAGAAGATATGGCTGTTTCCATGCAAGAATCTGAAAGATTAAAACAAGCTATTTCATTAAAGAAAAACGAACAGTATAGCTTGGTAGACCGCTTAAGAAAAGAAAGACTAGCATATGAATCAGCTGAAAGACAATTAGAGAGAGAATCGACTGAGCTAACTAAGAAAATTTTAGTTCTTTCTGATGGTAATGGTATTGGTTTGCAAGATTTAATTAAGAGTTATTTTGATTTTCCTGTTAGAGCGGCCATTACTTCACCTTTTGGCTATAGAATGCACCCAATTTTTCATGTACGTTCTTTTCATAGCGGCGTAGATTTAGGTGCACGTTATGGAACACCAATCAAGGCTTCTAATGGTGGTTTAGTTATATTTGCTGGTTGGTATAGTGGTTATGGCAAAACTATTATCATTTCGCATAGCAATGGCAAATCTACTCTTTATGCTCACCTAGAACGTATTTCTGTCAGTCAAGCCCAAAAAGTTTATCAAGGTCAAGTTATAGGTCATGTCGGTTCTACTGGTTATTCAACTGGTCCACACTTGCATTTTGAATATCGCCTTGCAGGAAAACCACAAAATCCTCTAACTGTTTTACGTTAAGACATAATTTTCTTTCACTTTAATTTGTTAGAATCAATATGTCTATAGAACTATTTTAATTAATGAATATCTCGCAAGCTCTTTCTACTGATTTTATTCGTAATATTGCTATTGTGGCTCACGTAGACCACGGCAAAACCACTCTTGTAGACAGTATGTTTAGGCAAAGTGGCATTTTTCGTTCTAACCAAATAATTGAAGAAAGGGCTATGGATTCTAATCAGCTTGAAAAAGAGCGTGGAATCACGATTTTAGCAAAAAACACGGCCATTCCTCATAAAGAGTATAAAATTAATATTCTTGATACACCTGGCCACGCCGACTTTTCGGGTGAAGTTGAACGCGTTTTAAATATGGTTGATGGCATTTTATTGGTTATTGATGCCGTAGAAGGACCAATGCCTCAAACTCGTTTTGTTTTGCGCAAAGCTCTAGAGCGTCATCTAAAAGTTATTGTGGTTGTAAACAAAATTGACCGCCCAGCCGCAGACCCAAATCGAGCAATTGACAAAGCTTTAGATTTATTTATTGAACTCGGTGCCTCTGAAGAACAACTTGAATTTCCGATTGTTTATGCTAGTGGCTTATCTGGGCAAGCTGGTTTAGACCTAGATAATATCAAAGATACTCTTTATGATTTGCTGGAAACTGTCCTTAAAGAAATTCCTAAACCACCAGGCGAACGTGAAAATTCTTTACAATTACAAGTTGCAACGCTTGATTATAGCGATTATTTGGGGCGCATCGTCATTGGACGGGTTAGCAATGGTTTAGTAAAAGTTGGTCAATCGATTGGCTTGTCTGACTCAGAGGGTAAAATCACTCAAGCTCGTGTTTCTAAACTATTTACTTTTGAGGGCTTGAAACGCATAGAAACCGAAGAAGCGCAAACTGGAGACATTGTAGCTCTGGCTGGTCTTGAAGATGCTCAAATTGGAGACACAATTGTTGATCCATCCGATCCAAAGCCTTTGCCAAGTATTAAGGTTGATGAACCAACTTTGCAAATGACTTTCTCGGTTAATACAAGCCCATTTTCAGGCCAAGAAGGCAAATTTGTAACTTCAAGACAAATCAGAGATCGCTTATTTAAAGAGATTAAAACTAATGTAAGTTTGAAAGTTGAAGAAACAGATTCGACCGATTCTTTCTTGGTGAGCGGACGTGGCGAATTACATTTAGGCATTTTGATTGAAACTTTACGCCGTGAAGGTTTTGAGTTTGAAGTTAGCAAGCCTCAAGTGCTTTTAAAACAAATTGACGGAAAAACTTGTGAACCTTTTGAACAGTTGGTACTTGATGTTCCAGAAGAAATGGCTGGTGCTTGTATTGAGGCCTTGGGCAGACGTAGAGCCGAAATGCAAACCATGCATACTTTTCAGGGGCGCACTACATTAGAATTTAGAATTCCTTCTAGAGGCTTGCTTGGCTTTAGAAGCACTTTTATACGTTTAACCAAAGGCCAAGGCATTATGTCTAGTGGTTTTTCGGATTATTCGCCCATGGCTGGTGAAATCGGAGGAATAAGAGACGGAGCTTTAATTTCGCATGAAGACGGCACCGCCACAGAATATGCTCTCAAAGGGCTTGAAGACAGAGGAGTTTATTTTGTAATTCCTGGAACCAAGGTCTATAGAGGCATGGTAATCGGTGAAAGCAATAAGCCTCAAGATTTGGTTATTAATATTTGTAAAGCCAAAAAGCTCACCAATATGCGCAGTGCGGGAGCCGAATCTTTAGATGCCTTGGCCGCCCCAATTAAATTAACCTTAGAATTTGCTTTGGATTATATAGCCGCCGATGAGCTTCTTGAAGTTACTCCACAATCTATACGCTTACGCAAAGCTAATTTGAACTTTAAATAAAAAACAAAGTAAAATTTAAGTTTGCAAGATTTTGGATTATTATCTAAGGTTTCTCTTAAATTTATGAGCAATACAAAAAATTGGAGTTTTAAAACCGACAAAACCGAAAGTCGTGTTTCTCCGTCATTTAAATCACCCGAACCTAAAGGTAAGTTTGACCTTGAAAAAGTAAAAGCTTTTTTGGCGCAAAAACCAATTTATTTATTCGGGTATTTTTTGCTTGCTATGATGATTGGCTGGATTTTTTTGAATATTTTTATTTCGCCAATTAATCGTTTATTTGGTTTACCTAAAGTTGATAATCTTGAAAATTACTCACCGATAAGTTCGATTGAAGTTTATGACAAAAATGACCAATTTGTGGCAGTTTTACAAGGCCAAGAAGATCGCCAAGTAGTTTTGCTCAAAGATGTTTCTATGCCTTTAAAACAAGCTCTGTTTGCTAGTGAAGATCGCAATTTTTATGAGCATAGCGGTGTAAATTTTTTGGGCATTTTTCGGGCTATGTTAATTAATTTAAAGTCTGGCAAGCTGAAGCAAGGCGGAAGTACAATTACGCAACAATTAGTCAAAAACATTTTTTTCTCGCCAAAAGAATGGGCAACAACCCAAAGAAAAGTTAAAGAATTGTTTTTGGCTTTAGAAGTAGAAAAAAAATATTCTAAAGACCAAATTCTTGAAATTTATTTAAATCAGGTTTATTGGGGTAAAAGCGCATATGGTGTAGAGAGAGCGTCTAAGCGTTATTTTAATAAACATGCCTCCGATTTAAATGTCGCTGAATCGGCTTATTTGGTGGCCTTGCTTTCGTCTCCAAGCACTTTGCATAATACGCCAAGAGTTTTTAAAATTCAAAAGCAAATTATCAAAGATATGGTTCGCTACGGCTATATCACCAAAGTCCAAGCCAGAGACGCTTTGGTTTATCCTTTAAAATTTGAATCTGATGCTGGCAATATGTCTAAGTTTCCTTATTATATGAGCGTTGTGCTTGAAGAACTTAGATCTCGTTTTAGTGAACAAGAATTGAGACATGCTGGCCTTAAGGTTTATACCGCCTTAGACCAAGAAGCTCAAGCGCAAGCCGAAAAGATTTTAAGCGAAGGCATCAAAAAAGCCCCCTCTGGAATTTCGCAAGGTGCTTTGGTAACCATTGATGTTGCAAGTAATGAAGTGCGGGTAATTGTGGGCGGCATTGGCGATTTCTGGAAACACCAGTGGAATAGAGCAACTAGCATTCACACCATTGGGTCGGCATTTAAACCCTTTGTTTATTTGTCGGCTTTTTTGAAAGGCCTTTATTCAAGCAATTCTACAATTATGGATACGCCTTTTACTTATCAAAATCCCGAAACAGGCGAGGTTTGGAATCCGAAAAACTTTGACCATTCTTTTTGGGGCGAAATTACCATACGCAAAGCCCTCATTAATTCACGTAATATACCAGCTATTCGAGTTGCCCAAAAAGTGGGAATGCCAAGCATAATCGAAATTGCCGAAAAAGTTGGCATCAAGGGCGTTCAACCTTATTTATCTTCTGCGCTTGGTAGTTCGGCAATTTCACCTTTGGCGGCCGCTAATGCATATGCTGTTTTGGCTCGGGGAGGTATTTATTTAAAACCCGTTATTATCAAACGCCTCACTGATCGTAATGGGAAAACCCTCGAACAAAATAATGCCGTGCCAGACAAAGTGCTTCCGCCAGGGCCTATATATGAACTTATTGATATTTTACTTGATGTTGTAGACCATGGAACAGGAGCGCAAGCTAAAATACCAGGTTTGCAAATTGCTGGTAAAACAGGCACAGCCGATGAAGCAAGAGATATTTGGTTTATAGGTTTTACTCCAGACACAGTTACGGCAGTTTGGGGCGGCAATGATACCAATAAAAAAGCTTCTCAATATGCCACTGGGGGCGGTGTGATGGCCGCTATTTGGCGCACTTTTATGCTACGCTATTATGCAATTAATCCAACCTCGGTTTCTTATTTCCCTAAACCGTCTCCACGTATAAGATTGCTTATTGATCCGATTACGGGGCTTTTATCAACTAATGATACTTTTCAACCAGAATATCGTGAATTTGTGCCAGGTACTGAGCCAGATAAATATGCGCCACCGCCAACTCCAGAGCAAATTGAAAAATATCTAAAAGAAAGAGAAGAACAAAGATTACAAGCCGCTCCAGAAGAAGAAATTGAAGATCCTGAAGATTTTGAAGATGAATTAATTGGTAATCCCGCCGATGTGCAAGTCCAAGGCGCACAAACAGCACCAACGCCAATTGATGGTATGCCAACTCCCTCTGCTAGACCAGTTTTAATTCCTCGAGAAGAAATACCGCCACCACCACCTATTGCACAACCAACTCCTGAGCAACCTCCCAGACAAGAAGAACCCCGAAAAAAGCGTTTATTCTTTAGGCGTTTTCGAGAAAATACAGACAATCCTAATCCTAATATTCCTCCATCGCCCAATCAAGAACCTCCCAGACCTTCTCGCCTTAGACGCATTTTTACAAGCCCCTATAATGATGAGCAGTAGTCATGAATAGTCAAATTTTAGAACTTTTGCATAAATACGATAAAGTTGGACCACGCTATACTAGTTACCCTACAGCGCCTGAATGGACTAGTGATTTTGGTTTAGAGAGTTGGCAAAAAGCGGCTGTGGCCTCTGAGAATGATATTTCGCTTTATTTTCATATTCCTTTTTGCCGTTCGGCTTGTTATTATTGCGCTTGTAATATTGTTATTAGCCCTAACGGGGCACTTAGCGAGCCTTATTTAATGGCTTTGCAAAAAGAAATAAAAGTAATTGGCAAATCTTTAAGCCCTAAGCGGAAAGTTAAGCAATTGCATTTTGGTGGCGGCACCCCGACTTATATTTCCGAGGCGCAACTTAAAACTTTATTTGAGCAAATTAATCAAAATTTTAATTTAGACTTTGCCCCAGACAGTGAATTTAGTATTGAAATTGACCCACGCATAACAACTTTTTTGCAGTTAAAACTTTTGCGTTCTCTGGGTTTTAATCGGCTTAGTTTGGGCGTACAAGATTTTGATGCAAAAGTACAAGTGGCGGTTAATAGAATACAAAGTTTTGAAATGATCGCTGAAATGCTCGATTATTGCCGAGAATTAGGTTTTGAGAGTATTAATTTTGATTTGATTTATGGCCTGCCTTTTCAATCGCCAGAGAGTTTTAAAGAAACACTTAATAAAGTAATTAAACTAAATCCCGATCGCATTGCTTTGTTTAATTATGCCCATCTTCCATCATTAAGGCCTTTTCAGAAAGCACATATTCAAGAAGAATTTTTGCCAAATACTCAACAAAAAATTGCAATATTCTTGGAAGCTTTAAAAAGTTTTAGCGAAAATGATTATGAATTTATTGGTATGGATCATTTTTCTAAAAAAACAGATGAGCTTTGTAGAGCCAGAACCACTCGAAGTTTACATCGTAATTTTCAAGGTTATACTACTAAAGCTGGCCTCGATTTATTTGGACTCGGTATGACTTCAATTAGTTCTATTAGTAATATTTATACTCAAAACGAAAAAAAACTTAATCGTTATATTGAGCATTTTGAAAGTAATAAAGCAGGAATTCCCATTGAGAAAGGCGTTTTACTTACCCGTGAAGATTTATTAAGGCGTAGTATTATTAATAAAATACTTTGTCATGGTTTAGTAGTTTTTGCCGAAATTGAACAAGAATTTGATCTTAATTTTGAAAAACATTTTGCGACAGAACTTTTGCAGTTAAAAGATTTAGAACTTGATGGCTTAATTATTTTAAGGGAAAATCAAATCGAAATAACTTATATTGGCCGAGTATTTTTGCGTAATATTGCCATGATTTTTGACGCTTATTTGCAAAAAGGTTCTCAAAGGTTATTTTCAAGAACTGTTTAATTGCGCAATTGAAAATTAAGGTATAAAATTCTTAAGCAAATTATTAAGTTTATTTGTGTATTCTTGAACCTTATTTACTTTCTCTATTGAAACCAATTCAAGAGCTTTTTCATAAAATAATTTTACACCATTTTCTGACACTAAAATATCTTGCATTGCCTTGCTTGTAAGATTCAACATTTTCATTTCTTTAGAAAAATACAAATCAAAAAATGTAATAATCAGCCCAGTATTTGTCGAACTACTTTTTATAGAGAGAGCTTTTCTTACAGTTTCTTTGAACAAATTAGCAAGCTTGGGATTAGTTTCTTTCAAACAATCATAAAATGTAAGTATGCTAGATGTATCACCATCCTGATCATAAAAAGGCTTATATTTATAGTTGCGAGCAATATGTTTCATATCAAATATAGCAAGAGCCTCTACATGACATTCATCTATATAAAATGAATTATCTCTACAGCCTCTATATATTTCCTCTGGAGAATAGGTAATTTTTATGGGGGCTGGATTCTCTTTTTCGGTATATTTTTTTATAAATTTTACTAAGTCATATGCTAGCCGAGTTCTGTCTTCTGCTGAGTTTAGAGTGTAATCATGAAAATCTTCAAAATAGCTAATAACAATATTTAGTAATTTCTTTTGTTTTTTTGTCATTTCAGCTGTATTAACAAAAATTTTATCATCTTCTTTTCTACAAACAATATTAGAAATTAAGTCTGCCAACTCCTTTTGTCCCAATTCTATTTTTAATGAAAGACCTTTATCTTCCAATCCAAAAGTACCAGGATTATATGCTTTTATGATTCTCTCTACAGGAATTCCAAAAGCATCAGCCATTTCTTCCTTAAATTCTTGCGAGAGTTTTAATTCAGTTGTTTCATTATAGTTAGAAAAATAATGATTGAATTCATGCAGATATGTTTTTGCTAAATCAGGAGCTTTATAATTTTTAAAAAACTTATTATTAACACCTATACAACGACCATCATTACTAGCAGTACACCAACCCTCAACATATTTGCCAAATCTCTCGGGGTTTAATAGATTCAGTGTGGGCAGTGCTTCTTTAGGAATTCCTCTTGCCTTTGCGTGTATTCTAATTAATCTTTCCGCAACTTTTAAAGAATTCTTTTGTTTTTTTGTTAGTTCTTTTCTATTCTTAGCATTTTCAGCGGCTATAGCAAACCCCCGCTAAAGAGATCTAGAATATGTGAATAATAAAAATAAAATGACATATTCTAAAGATTTAAGGAAAAAAGTAATAGAGGCATTTGAGGGAGGAATGTCTCAGGAAGAGGTA
>CANLTT010000001.1 GCA_947494115.1 Candidatus Caenarcanales bacterium | reverse complement strand
GATATATAATTTCCTTTCACTAACCGATGGATAATGTTTAATTATAAAACAATCAAGCTCATCATCTTTTGTAATTGAACATAAATAATTTTTATAAAAGATTGATAATTTATATTTTATATTCTTGGCAATTTCATTAATTATACGCGGCAATAATTATAAAATATTCAAAATAGCTGGGGCTGGAAGCTTTTTATTGGCGATTTATACTGCTGGTAAATTTTTGTCTATTCAATCTAATTTAATTATTAAAGGTTTAATTTTAATAGTAATTGGTTGTTTATTTTTGGCTTTTAATTATTCTCTCAAAAAACGCTTAGAAAAAGGAAACTAAAATGCATAAGAAAATTTTGATTTTAATTGGTGTTTTGCAATTAATGTTTTTTGCTTATTTAATAGTTGATAGCCAAATGATTTTAGATAAAGGTGAAGAATTTAAGTTTGAAACCGCTCTAGTAGACCCATATGATATATTTAGAGGTCATTATGTAACTTTAAAATTTAGGCAAGAAGAATACAATAAAGAAGTAATTAAAAATTTTACTTGTACTTCTAAAACCCAAAAACTTTATGCCGAAATTATTAAAGACAAAAATGGTTTTGCCCAAATACAGAGCTTAAATTCAGGCAGACCCAAAAATAGTACAAATTATTTTGTGGTTAAAATTAATAATTGTCTTTCACCTTGGTATTTATCTTTTCCTTTTTATAAGTTTTTTCTTGGAGAAAAGTTGGCTCAAAAAGCCGAAAAAGACTATATAAAATATTCGAAAAAAAACAAAACAACATATGCTCTAGTTAAGGTCTATAAAGGAAAAGCCATTATAAAAAATCTTTATTTAAATAATCAGCCTCTTTTGCCGACAAAAATTGTGCATAAGTTAAAATAAAAAAATAATTTACTAATATCACAAGCGTGCTTAGGCAAAATTATGGTACAAAAATAAAAAAACCTTAAGACTTTAGAAATTAATCTCGGCTCTCTGAGAGTTGTCTTAGAAAATTAGATTTTAGGCTCTGTATATTTATTCTTGTTCTCTGAGAGGCTATAATTGCAATTCAGGCAAGAAAATTGTTTCTGAAAATAATCTATGTGGACAAACTCAAGATATTAGTCTAATATATGTAGTCTGTAAAAACTTCATTTTTTTTATTTAATGCCTACTTTAAATCAATTAGTTAGACATCGTCGCTCAGTTAAAAGCAAGAAGAGCAAATCGCCCGCTTTGACTTCGAATCCTTCGAGAGCTGGTGTTTGCACAAGGGTTTATACAACAACCCCAAAAAAACCTAATTCAGCTTTGCGCAAGGTTGCCCGTGTAAAATTGACCAATGGTATCGAAATTACCGCTTATATTCCTGGAGAAGGCCATAATTTACAAGAACACTCTGTTGTTTTAGTTCGTGGTGGTCGTGTAAAAGACTTACCAGGTGTTCGCTATCATATTATTCGTGGAACTCTTGACACTTCTGGCGTAAAAGATCGCAAACGTAGCCGTTCAAAATATGGCGCAAAAAGACCAAAACCAGGCCAACCAGCCCCAACAACCGGAAAGGGTAAAAAATAATGTCTCGTAAAAAAGTTGTTCATAAAAAGAAAAAAATCGATTTAGAAACCAGATTTCATAATCATCTTTTGTCTCGCTTCATCAGGCATTTAATGTGGAGCGGCAAATTAAGCACAGCCGAACGCATAGTTTATAAAGCACTTGATATTGCTGAACAAAAGCTTAATCAACCTGGCTTAGAGGTGTTTTTGCAAGCCCTCGATAATGTAAAACCTTTAGTCAAAGTTAAAGCTAGACGTGTCGGAGGTTCAACTTATCAAATTCCCATTGAAGTTCCCGAAGAAGCTGGTTTAACCTTGGCAAGCCGTTGGATCATTATTGCCGCCAGAAACAAAAGCGGAGCCGCCATGGAAGAAAAATTAGCCAAAGAATTTATGGAAGCTTTTGAAAAAAGAGGCGATGCTTTCCGTAAAAGAGAAGAAACTCACAAAATGGCTGAAGCAAATAGAGCGTTTGCACATTATAGAGTTTAAAAATAATATCTATGAAAAAAGAAATTTCCTTAAGCTTTCAGTTTTTCTGCTCGTCAAAGTTAAGGAGTTTTCTTTTTGTTAGTTTTGTTTTAATTTCATTAGTTGTTTCAATTTCACCTTCTTGGGCTGGCTTAGAAGCTGACCCTAAAGAGATTGTGATTACGGTTGTAAACGTGCCCGTGAATGAGCCAAGCATATTTATTCCGCTTTCTATTAATTCCAAAGAATTAGACTTTACTCAAATTCAGCTCAAAGACATCTTTATAAAAGGTTATTTAGCCAATATCGAAAGAGACAAAAATAAAAATGTACTTGGCATTAGCTTTTCAGCTTTACGTTCTAAAAGTTTGCCAGATAAATTAGAAGCCATAATCAAAGTTAAGTCAATTCGCCCAGCTGAGGCTTCGCCTAAAAATTATCCCAAAAGTGTTTCTATTGCTTGGCAAGCTCCTTGGGTTTTTACCAAAACTACCCAAAAAGTTGCTGGAGGTTTGGCTGGTTTTGATGGCTTAAGTTTAGCCGCCAGCGATGAAGAAGACTTGACACGCCGTGAATTCAAGCAAAGACGCAAGGAACAAGAAAACAAAGCGAATGATTTTTATATTAAATCTTTTGGGCAACCTTTGGTGAGAGGGCAAAGATCCAGCCGTTCAGCCAAGCAAGAAACCGAATTTACACAATTGCCATTATTGAGAGAATTAGAATTTTTTGTGCTTACGCCACCAGAAGGTTCTTATGACAAGCTTTATATTCCAATTTTAATTGATAATGCCAATCTTTTAGAGGTGAATGTAATGGACTCTAGCTTGGATCAAGGCACTGTTTTAAGGGTTTTAGAAAATAATTTACTTGAAATTGTAGCTTTAAACAATGGTTTTTTACCTAATAAGTCTGTTGTGCGGGGCAAAATAAACCTCAAACAAAGTCAAAAAAGCCTTTTAAATAATGTCAGACTTGGCTCAATTCTCTCCGAACCCTCTAGGCCTTTAGTTGGCATTGGTGTTTCGATTGTGCCAAATATAATTACAATTAAATATAGTAATTGGGATCCTTTAAATTTATTTTAGTTTATTTTAAAACCAGTTTACATTCTTTCGGGCGCAGAAACAGCTAATAAGCCCAAACCAGTTTGTAAAATGCGCTTAAAAGCATGCACCAAGCAAAGACGAGCTAAGCTAAGTGGTTTTTGTTCTGGCAAAATAACTTTGCAAGGCGTATTGTAAAAGCTATGAAAACAAGTTGCTAAATCTATTAAATAATGGGCTAAACCGCTAGGATTAAGTTTATTAGAGGCAGTTTGAACTTCTTGGTCAAAGAAAAGCAATTTTAAAATCAATTCTTTAGTGCTGGCAATTTCTTTTTCGGGCAAACTAGCGTCTAAGGCTGGCAAAAAAGCTGGTATCGAATTTAAAGCTATTTGCAATTCTTCGGAATTAAACAAAGCAGTGGTTTCGTCTGGAGCTGGATTTAAAGCATTGCGCAAAATACTACAAGCACGAGCATGAGCGTATTGAACATAAAAAACGGGGTTTTGCTCGTCTGTGCGCTTGGCCAAATCAATATCAAAAGCCAAACGATTATTAATATGGCTCATCAAAAGCATAAATCTAAAAGCATCAGAACCAACTTTTTCAAGCACCTCTTCAACGGTAATCACAGAGCCAGTGCGCTTAGACATTTTTACTTCTTGGCCTTGTTCAACCAAACTTACAAACTGAATAAAAAGAATAGAAAAGTTATCAATATTTTTACCAAGAGCCTTGAGAGCCACTTTTAGGCTGATTTCTTGGCCTTTGTGGTCGGCACCAAATATGTCTAAAAGCTCATCAGCTCGGTTAAACTTGGACAAATGATAAGCTAAGTCGCCTGCTAAATAAGTTGGACGATTATTATCAGATTTAATTAAAACCCGATCTCTTTCATCTCCAAGTTCGGAAGATTTAAGCCAAAGAGCATTATCTTTTTGATATGTTAAGTTTTTTTGTTTAAGCTCTTCTAAAGCCTGTTCAAGCAAACCAGTTTCATGCAAATCAGTTTTTTCGCTCACCCAAGCATCAAATTCAACTTTGAGTTTTTCTAGAACTTGTTTTTGCGCTTTTAAAATACGATCTTTAATTATTGGGGTTAATTCTTCAAAGCTTAAATTTTCGTCTAAATCATTCAAATAAGGCTTTATAAGCTCTGGCGGATAATCTTCGGTATTGTTCGTATTTAGGTTTTTATACAAATTCCAAGCGGAGCGGCCAAGTTTTTGAATTTGCTCGCCAGCATCATTAATATAAAATTCGGTTTTGACCTCTCTGCCAGTGGCTTTTAAAATATTTGCCAAAGTACTACCAACCACCGCTCCCCGTCCATGACCTAAATGTAAATCACCCGTTGGATTAGCCGAAACATATTCAATCAATAAGCTTTTAGGCTCAGTTGTTTGTGAAATTAAGTTTTGTATATTTAGAGCTTGCAAAATTTGTGCAAAGGCCAGCGGCTTAAACCGAAAATTTAAAAAACCGGGTGCAGCAATTTCGGTTTGGCAAAAATCGCTTAGTTTGTCGTCTAAATGGGTTTTAATATTTTCAGCGAGCTTTAAAGGTGGCATTTTAAAAGCTTTAGCAAAGTTTAAAGGCGCAGGTGTGGCCAAATCGCCGAATGAAAAATTTTTAGGCAATTCAAGGCTTACCTGCTCTGTTTGAAGATAATTTTGAATTTCTTTTTGTAATAATTTATTAAACATAAAAAGCGGTTTTACTTGAGGCTCTCATTCTAACAAAAATTAGCCGCCAAAAACCGCACCAACTGTTTTAAACATATTCAAACCCACAGGTCCTAAAAGCAATACCACAATTGGCATAACAATAAAAACAATCGTCTGGGTAGACATTTGCATTGGTAGTTTGGCAATTTCGGCTTCAAGTTGCTGTTTTCGGCGTTCTCTAAAAAAGCCAGACATTTTAAATAAAGACTCTGCAATACTACCGCCAGTTTTTTCGCTTTGATTCATTAAAGAAGTAAAATAACGAATAGACTTTGATTCACTTCGCTCAGATAAACGCTTCCAAGAATCTGGCCTCTCTATACCTAAATTAACATCACTTTGCCAAGCTAAAAAGTCTTCTTTAATTGGTATAAGTAAAGGATCATCTTCTAGATCATTCAAAATATAGCCAGCGGCCGTATCAAAACTAACACCAGCCACGCAACAATTGGCAAATAAATCAATTATATCTGGCAAAGTTTTGTCTATTTTATAAGAACGGTCGATAATCAGTTTTTTTAATTCAGAATCAGGACTCAACCAGCCTAAATAAGCAATTAAAAGCCCTATTGCAAAGCCAGCCATTCCCAAGCTTAAAAATATACTCATTAAAATGCCCAGAACAATACCAACAATTGCACCCGACAATTTGCGTATAAAAACTATGGCATGAGCATTTGGCGTTCTTAAACCAGCTTTATTTAAAACTGTTAATTGCGCTGGCCCTGGAACAGGAGCAAAAGAACCTAAAAAATTACTGAAATCGCCGCCTGCAGAACCTGAATCGCCAGATAAATCTCTTGATTCTAATCCACCTTGGTCAACAAAACCTTCTTGTAAAATAGCTATTCTCTGATTTAAATTTTCTGCGCTAGAAGCTTCATTATTTTGGCTTTGCTTACTAATAAAAATATAGGTTCCCGCTCCTATTACAGCGGTAATCACAATAAAAATAATTATAATTGTTAAGCTCATAATCGTTTAAGTATCTATAGACTTGACGGTTTTATACATCACTGAAAGACCAAAGCTATACCAAATAAAACACAAAAGTGCAATGATTTTGCCTGCAGGTAGTCCGCCCAGAGACCAGATGAAAAAGTCAGCATATGCATCTGGCCAAGAAAAAGCCAAAAGCGGAATAACTAACCACGGAAAAGCGGCCAAAATTATAACACCCATTAAATTCTCTGAAACAGCCGTATTCACCATGCCTTGCAATCTAAAACGGTCTACAATAACATGAGATAAACTTGTTAAAAGCGGTGCTAAGGCTGAACCAGTTTGATTGGCGACTTTAATTGCAATTACAAATAATAATAAATTTTTAGAAGGAACACGTTCTTTGAAGCGGTCTAAAGCCGTTGCCATATCTGTTCCAAGGCCAAGCTCGGTTGATACAATACCCATTTCGGTTCCTAATGGTGGTTCTGAGCCTTCGGCAATAAAACGAATAGAGCTTAAAAAAGTTCCTCCCGCTTTCATACTCGAAGACATAACATCTAAGCCAACACCAAATTGCTCATCAAAAATATTAATTCTTTTGCCAATATCTAAACCAATCATAAAATAAGCCACAGCGGGCACTAAAAATAAAATAAAACCAGCAACCACAAAAACAAAAGCTCCAAAAGTTTTTCCTAAAAAGATAATAATTAAAATGGCCGCCACCCCCCCCGCCGCTCCAACAGCAGTACACCATTCCATTGCTTTCATTTTATGCCCAGCCTGTATAAGCTTTTTGCCAAGCAGTGGAAATTTATCCGAAATACGAGAATCTATATAGTCGGTAACATCTTCTTGATATTGTGCAAATTCGCCAGTTACCAATTCATCTTCTAATCCCCTAGATTGAGCGGCAAAAGTTTCACGCATTCTTTCATCGGTATATTCTTTTTGAGCGCCGTCTGCATAAATCTTAAAGACCACACCCAAAACGGCCGCCACTACACCAATAATAATTATAATTGTTAAATCCATGGCTTATTACCTCTTAGGTGGAGCATTGTCTGGTGCAAACAGGTCCATTGGCAAATCAATTCCATATGCTCTTAAGTGATTTATACATTTTGGCAAAACACCCGTTGGCATAAACTGGCCGATAATTTTTCCATTTGCATCGACACCAGTTTGCTTGAAGACAAAAATATCTTGAGAAGTAATAGTTTCACCTTCCATGCCGACAATTTCACTAATTTGTTTTACACGACGACTACCATCTGAAAAACGTGATTGCAAGGCCACAATTTGCACGGTGGAAGATATCATTTCACGCACAGTTTTTAAAGGTAAATCTAAGCCGCTCATTAAAACAAGTGTTTCTAACCTTTTTAAAGTGTCTCGAGTTGTATTGGCGTGTAAAGTTGTCATAGAGCCTTCATGACCAGTATTCATGGCCTGTAACATATCAACCGCTTCTCCAGCCCGACATTCCCCAACTACAATACGGTTTGGGCGCATACGCAGAGCGTTTTTAACTAAATCTCGAGCAGTTACTAAACCTTGGCCTTCGGCATTAGCTGGTCTTGTCTCTAAACGCACTACATGCTCGATATAACTATGTATTCTCAACTCGGCTGAATCTTCAATTGTAATAACACGTTCTTCATTGGGAATATAAGAAGAAAGACAATTAAGCAAAGTGGTTTTTCCTGAGCCAGTACCGCCAGCCACCAAAGTATTTAATTTGCCTTTTACACAGCCAGCCAAGAAAGTTGCCATTTTTTTGGTTAAAGCCCCATATTGCACCAAATCGTCCATCAATAGAGCTTTTTTAGGAAATTTACGAATTGTTACAACACAACCATCTAAGGCCAAAGGCGGAATAATGGCATTTACCCGAGAACCATCTGGCAAGCGGGCATCTACCATTGGGCTTCCATGGTCTATACGTCTACCGATGCGGAGGGTGATACGGCGTATAACGTGTAATAAATGTGTTTCGTCTTCAAAAATAATTTCTTTGAGCTTAATACATTTGCCCTCTTTTTCGACAAATATGGTTTTATAGTTATTAATCATAATTTCGCTAATGCTATCGTCCCGCAAAAGCTGTTCTAGAGGGCCAAAACCTAAAACTTCATCCGTAAGCTCGGTTATAAGTAAGCCTTTTTGCTCACCCGATAAAGGAATTCCTTGTCTGGCGGCTAAGGCATTTACAATTTGACCAATTTGCTGTTTAATTTCATGCTGATTAATTTCGCCAGTTAAGTCTTCAGGAGAGATTTCATTCAATAATTGGCTATGTAATTCTTTGCGTAATTGATAATAAGCTGGCGTTTTAAGGCTTTGAGCACTAGCTTTATTTTGCTCTTTAAGCGCATTTATACGAGCGGTAACATTAGGATCGGACATTGGGAAATCGCTCCTCTTTTAATAGTTCTATTCGCAAGATTCCCTTTGAACTGCTTAGGTTTTCCCTAAATTGCTTAAATTTCCCTTTGCCACAACCATCTGAACTAGACTATTAAATGCAGTAAATTCAATTCTTAAAAATTTGGAATCCAAAAAGTAAAACCAGCTTGTTTAAATTGTTTAAGGCCAGATTTTTGCAAATCGCTCTCATATTGCAAGCCTAAATAAGTAAAGTGGGGTAAATCATTTTTGACAGTTTGCCACCAACCGCATTGATTCATAATTTTTCTGACCTGTGGATTATTGAATTCTGCCAAATCAAAGGCCAAGCCTGTCAAGTGCTGAGAACTACCTGGAGCGGCCACCGAATTTAAAATTGAACCTTGTCGATACTTGTCGAAAGAAAGGTTTTTTTCTTGCTCTAATTTTAAGATGGCCTCAATTTGAGAGGGGGTTTTTAAGTTTTTAATTTGATTAGCAGTCGCTGTTGAGATTTTGCCGTTTTGTACATAATAATCTAAATTGGGTTTTACACGGCTCAGCCAAAGATCTTGTGTGGTTTTATATGAACGCAAACAAGAATCGGTCCCACGCTGGCTTACAGAGAGCTTTTGGCTTTGCGCAATTTGTTGGGCTTTTTGAAGAGCTTTAAAAGCTGGCTCTTGCAATGCGCAGGTTGAACTAAATTTGGCTAATTTAAGCTTATTTTGATAGTTTAAAGTCTCGGTTTCAGATGGAAAGATAAGTAAGTTTGGCAATAAAACAGAATTATTATTGATCCAAAGGCTACCATATTCTTTCAAAAGCCTTTGCTCAAGCTTAGACTCTGGCATATGTTTAAATTTACCCTGAACAGAATTTAAAAATATATTGTTAGTTTCAGCTTGAACAGAGACGGTCAATAAAAATAATAAATTACAAATTAGCCTTAGGCATTTCACTGAGCTGTATTTCACGAAAACTTCCTCGTTCCACAACAAAAAACTCTTTATTAAAAGCCAATTTCAAGAAGTGCCATAATTCATCTTCATGGTAAGGCTGACCAGCATCCAGAATAGCTTTTTTGAGTATTGGCCTTAAAGCTGGCAAATTGGCGTGAGGAATGGTTTGTAAAATGTGATGCTCAACATGATAATTTAGGTTGGTGGCCAAAAAGTCAAGCAGTGGGCTTTGCACAATAGTACGGCTTGTACGCCAAGGCTTATCGTGAACATCCCAGCCATTGTCTAATAAATAATGCTCTGTACGCACATAAACAGACAAACAAACAAAAGCAATTAAAACGGCCACAAAATGCACCAGCAAAGGCTTAAAACCTAAACCAGCCACAATTAGAAAACCATGAAAAGCAACTAAAGATCCCACAAAAATTAAATTATCTTTTTTGCAAGCTTTAATTTCTTCAGGTTTATCGGTATATTTTTCAATCCGAAATGACCATGGCAACATCGATCTAAAATAATGTCCAACGGCGCTCATCCAAAATAATTGTGTATGAAAGAGCTTCCACAAAAATTGTCCAGTTTTAGACATATTAGTAAATTCATCTGGATAAAGCCATAAACGGTCTGGATCAAGGTCTCCACGGTTAGTATTGGCGTGATGTGTATTATGCGAATGCTTCCAGCCAGCATATGGTAAACCGTGCGTAATCATAGAAATTTGGCCAATAAGCTCATTCAGCCATCTTGGACGAACATATAAACCATGTCCGCAATCATGGCCGACAGTGCCTAAACTAAAAATAAAAACACCAGACATTAAAGTCCAGAAGGCAGTCAAGAGAAGAGAATTTGCCGAACAAGCAAGATAAAAACATAAAGCAAATAAACCATATTTTATTAAAAAACCAATTATATTTTTGGCAATTGGTGGTTTTAAAGACTCAGCAGGAATTAATTTTCTGAGATCGCTCAATTTAAGCTCAGATTCAATCGAAGATTTTTCAAGGGTTGTAGAGACAGATTTCATTTTAGTTTCAGGCAGGGCATCAACAAGAAATATTCAAACACAGCCAAGATAAAACAATCAAATAAAATAAGTAAAGTGCTTACTTCATAAAAAAATATTAATTGTTAAATATCCAGACTAAATTAATTATAAAGAAATCCCTAAGAAAGTTTTAAAAATCTTTAGTTAATTTTCCATTCATTCTAAAGATCAATACTATGGACAATTTATCAAAAAGTAATTTATTTGCAAAATATGAATTCTTGAGTTGCCTCGTTCTTAGGGGTCTCATCGCCGACCCCTAAAACCCCGCTCCTAGGGCAAGCGCCCGCAGACGACGCATTGACAGCTTGTTGCGATTCGATCCATTATTGCTGATGAAAAGCCTGTTTATTTTGTTATTTTAAAAACTGTCCATAGTGCTGTAAAGACAATAAAAATAAAAGCCTAAATTAAATTAATTTAATACTACGAATTTATAAGCTCGTAAAATTTCAGCGACCGACCAAGCTTGAGCTAAACAACCTTCGGGGCAAAAAGGACTATTTCCGTCAAAAATTTCGCCTAAATTGCCAATGGCAAACTTCTTCAGAGCCTCTGGCAAAGCATTAAAAAATTGCAAAGCTTTTTCTTTGTCTTTAAAGACCTTATAGTGCGCAATTACAAAAAGTCCTAAAAGCCAAGGCCACACAGTTCCTTGATGGTAAGCTGAATCTCGCAAATATAAAGAATCTTGGCCGTAATAACCAATATATTCAGGGTCTTCAAAAGACAAAGTTCGCAAGCCAAAGGGTGTTAAAAGATGAGCTTCACAAACTTTTAATATATATTCTTTTTGCGGTTGTGTGAGCGGTGAATAAGGTAAAGAAATTGCAAAAATTTGATTCGGTCTTATACTTGGATCTGGCGAACCAGAGGGCGTATCAATGACATCATACAAGCAATTCAAATCATTATTCCAAAATTTCTGAAAACTCACTCTAACTTTTTGCGCCATTTCGAGATAGTTTTCTTTAGTTTGTTCAATTTCTAAATCACCAGCCCAATCAGCCATACAAAGCAAGGCATTATACCAAAGAGCATTAATTTCGACTGGCTTGCCTCTACGAGGAGTAAAAACCTGATTTTGACATTTTGCATCCATCCAAGTTAAAGCAAAACCGTCATCACCAGCCATTAATAAGCCATCATCTGGAGAGACTTTAATATTATGTTCTGTGCCTTTAAAATAGCAATCAATTGTTTTAACCAAATCAATAAATAAATCTCTTAAAAGCTCTAGGTCTTGGGTTTGGTCTAAATAGCTTTTGAGAGCAATAAAATACCAAAGAGCAGAATCAGCATTGTTAAATTGTAAAGGCTCTTGCAATCGGGTTGGCAAAAGACCATTCTGAAATAATTCTTTATAATTTAATAAAACTTGCTTCATCACTTCTGGCTTACAAAGACCTTCTAAGCTTATTAAAGTATCTCTAGACCAATCATCAAACCACGGATAACCAGCAATAATAGTTTGAGACGGACTTTTTACGATAAATTGCTCAGCGGTTAAAATCAATTGTTTAATCCAACTTGGCACTTGATGAGCACTTATCCAGCTATGATCTAAAATTTCAATTTGAGAATCTATTTTTTCGCTATAAGCTTCTATTCCATTCAATGAGGCTTTTTCATTAGTGGTTGCAATAATAGTTAATAATTTACTGGCGGCTAAATCACGCTCAAATTCAATTACTTTGCAATTATTATCCAAAAAGTCATAACCGCGCTTTTCTTCGATCGCCAATTTATAGTTTTGATACCAAGTATTATCAAGCTTGTGATGAGCGTCTTGCGACAAAATATAAAAAGGTATTTCGGTTTTTACGCTACAACCATATTCGCAAGCTTCTATTTGATAATTTATTAAATTGGTGGTTAATTCATGATGGTTTCTATAATTAATAAAACAAGCAATTTTTATATTGATCGGCTCTGAGGCTTTCAGCAAATAATAACTAATATAAGTTGTATTTTCACCATCTTTCATCCAGACACGCTTTTGCAAAATACAATCATCTAGTTTATATGTCCACACTGGCGTAGTGCCTTCCAAGCTGAATTCTTTTAAATACAAATAACCATCTGGCTTAACTGATGAATTATCCCAGCGATTGGCCGCTAAATTATAGTTTTTGTTTTTGTATTGAATAATTTCTTCAAATTTACTAACTAATAGTTTTCTGTCGGCTTTCAGGCCATCTTGGCAAGCAATTAATAAGCCGTGATATTTGCGATTTAAAATTCCAGAGACGCTTCCAGAGGCGTAGCCACCAAGGCCATTAGTGATTAGCCATTCTTTGTTTTCAATAAAGTTTAAATCTTTAAGAAGATCTCCTTTTAGGCTAAAATCGCTTTGGCTCATAAGAAGGAAAATTGGACTATGGCTAACAATATAACAAAAAGCGTTCTAGAAAGCCCAAAAAGATAAAAACTACTAAAAATTAGAAGACAGCATTCTTTCTTTAAAAAGTTCAAGCTGAGAAGCGAAATTCCAATCTAAAATTCCAGATGGGCTTTCAATCACACAACTTCCTTGCGAAATCTTAGAATCTTCTTTTAAGGTAATTTCTAGGCGGCTATTTTGCTCCATTCTTTCGGCAAATTTTTGAGCGATTTCGGCATCTTCGGGGTTTATACTTAAAATAATTGCAATTTTGCCAGCTTCGGTCGAAGAATTATCTAAAACCTCTTGAATCGCTTCTTGGAATAGTTTTTCGAGAATATTTGGATTTTCTTTAACTTTTTGGTGAATAATGCGACTAGCCAATTCAATTGAAACATTCAAAATCGAATCTTTACTGTCTTGCAAAATTTCTTTTTTGAAATCACCAAAAACCCTCAATTCATCAACAGCTTGTTCTTCTAATTCATTTAGCTTTTGCATTTTTTGCGCCATCGTTTTTTCAATCGCTTCTTTTACTCTGTTTTCGGCCGAATTTAAAATATTTTCTGCTTCGCTCGCGGCTTGTTGCAAAATTAAATCGGCTTCTTGTTGAGCTTGATTTAAAATATTTTGGGCTTCTTTTTGGGCAATTTCTTTATCATTATTTTCAACCACCTTCACAGATTCATCACCAGTAGAAGAAACAACTTGGCTAGAAGCTTGTGGCAATTGTTTTTTTTTGATAAGCATTAATTTATTTATACCCAAATTGGGTTGTTTTTTGGTTTTAAAATATTTGCTCAGCTAAGTTTAGGCCAGTCAAAAAAGCTCCTTCCATGCGAGGATTCAAGCACCAATCGCCAGTTAAATATAAGTTTTCATTTACTTTTAAATAGCTTTGTCCTAATAAATTTTGAGGTTGGGCATAAAGCCATTTTTTTAATTGCATTTCTTGCGGTTTGCCGTCTAGTTCTGGTATGGCCTGAGACAATTCTTCTAAAATTAAATTTAAAACTTTATTTTCGGCTGTCTCAAAATATTGTCTCGAAAAATCTGGCTTGCAATGAGCAATTAAGACGGTATTAGTTGGTTCATCTCTTTTAGAAGAATCATTAGCCAACCAAGAAATAATATTTCCATTATTCCAAAAAATGCCCTTCCAGAACGGTTTTAAAGCCAAAGGATAAACAAAAATGCCGCATAAACAAGCATCATAAATAATATTTTTAAGTTTTTCTTTTTGGCTTTCTTCAAGATAGTTTTCAAATAATTCTAGGCTTTGCGGCAAAGGTGCAGTGCAAATTATTTTGTCGGCATATATTTCTCTAAGCTCATTGGTAGACAAATGCCATAAATTGTTTTTAAAACTAGCTTTAGTAATTTTAAGCTCTCGAGAGACTGGAAGAACACTTGCCAATTTTTTAGACATAACGGTCATTCCTTCGGGGCATATATAGCGGGTTAAAGGCTTGTCTTCTAAATAAAATTTTTGCCCATTCCAAATATGCAACCGATTAACCCACGGTCTGACAATATCTTCTTCTTCAAGTTCTTCAATCCAATCTAAAAACTTTGGATTACTAATTGTAAAATACTGCGCACCGTGATCAATAGGCTGACCAAATAAACGTCTTGTAGAGGCTCTTCCACCAAAAGCTTGTGATTTTTCGACAATTTTGAAATTTACACTTGACCGAGTTAAACCTTTGCCAACCGCCAAACCGCAAAGGCCAGCTCCAATAATCAATAAATCATATTTTTCCGTAATCATAGATTAATTAAAGCGAAAAAACCTTTATAAAAAAATATATTAATAGGCTTTTTAAATTTTATTTCAGCACAAATAATATATCAGAGAGAGCTGTAAATTTATTATTCTTACCTTTATATTCAAATTCTATTTTCATATCACTAATATTTTTCAAAGCAAAGCGATCTAAATATTCATTAATTGAAGGTTTTAGTAAATTTAAGTTTCTTTTTAATTTTCATGAATTATCAAAATCTTTACGGTCTATTAAAACTAAAAATAATCTGTTTGAAGAATCATCTAAATGCCATTGATATTTGAGAGAAAAGATTAGAAGTTTTTCTCTCGTTTTGATAACTATTTAACATTTTTTCTCCTATAGCTTTAATTACTGGCACAACCACCGAATTACCTAATTGTTTGTATGCTTGGTTTTTTGAGACAGGGAAAATAAAATCATCAGGAAAACCTTGCAGCCTTGCTGCTTCCCTAACTGAAAGTTTTCTTTTTAAATCCCATAACTTTGGTGTTCGATTCGCAATAATTGTACATGCATATGTATCTAAACATGAGTAAAAAGCTTCTTGGATTTGTGTTTTAGCCACATCACCAACATGAAATCTTAAAGAGCCATCTGCTTTTTGGAAAGAGTAAATACCATTCTTCCCTTTTTTAGTATTTGGAGCATATTTTGAGTTATCGTGCTTAACTCTAATTTCTTTTGACTCAAAATGATAATCTATTCTAGAAATCTCAAAATCAGTTAGTTTTAAACTTTCATCGTGATTGTATTCGTCAGAAATTATATCCTTCAATTTTGGAATAATATTTTTTCCTTTTGGAAATTCAAATTCAATTTCTTTATCAAAGCCGACACAGTACCATCTTTCTCTTTTCTGAGGTACTCCAAATTTTAAACTATCAATTATACTCCAACTAACATGATATCCTAATTTAATCAATGTTTCTTCAATTGTTCTAAGTGTTTCTCCAGAATTGTGTGATTTTAAACCTTTAACATTCTCTAATAAAAACATTTTAGGTTTATGATGTTTTATAATTCTAACAATATCAAAAAATAAAGTTCCTCTTGTTTTATCTTCGAAGCCCTCATTTCGACCAGAATAACTAAAAGGTTGACATGGAAAACCTGCTAACAAAATGTCAAATTGTGGTATAGCAGATTCAGCGATTTGTGTAATGTCTCCGTGAGGCATTTGTCCAAAATTTGCTTCGTATGTTATATTTGCGTACTTATCAATATCTGAAGAAAATACACATTCACAATCTAGTTCATCAAAGGCTTGACGAAAACCTCCAATGCCACAGAATAAATCGATAAACTTATACTTCATCTAGTTTTTTAAGTATACTTTAGACAATATTTTACACTATCTAAAAAATATTTTTTTCTTTGTTCAAAATTAGCGTTCATATTTATTGAGAGTAGAAAAAATTTAATATCTACTCCCATAATATTCAAGGGAATAGGCTCATAAAAGCTACCTGATGGATAGATCAAGCCACAAATATCTGTCTTTAGTTGATTAGAATAAAATAATAATTGATAAATATCGGCTACACTTGCGAGTTCACTTGGATTCGTTTCAACTGGTGAAAAGTATTTATTTTTAATATCAAATACAGCTCTAGCTTTTCCATCAATAAAATCTACAATAATATCGGGAGAGAATGCTTTTTGACCTGATTCTTTATTCCAGTTGATTTCAGCAAATTTTTTTGGTTTGTTCCATTTACATATTTTATTTTCCATTTCCCGCTCTAAAATTTCACGAATATATTTTTCAAAGGTGTCATTTGAATTTTCTAAAAAAGCATTCCATTGAATACCACCTTCTGAAGAATAGCCTAATTTGAAGTCGAGGATGATTTTCAATGAATATTCTAAAGCAATAGGATAATAAGGGTTGCTTGAACAAAAATTAAGTACCTCTGATTTTAAATTTATATAATCTTTATTGTAAGAGTTTACATTTTCAAAATGACTCAAAAGCTTTAAAATTGCAAAGTGATTATCTTTACTTAGTCGGATATATTCTTGTATTTTAAGTATCGCTGTTTTAATAATTTGATTTCCACAATTATCTATTTTATAATCTTCAATTAATGATGGAACACCTTCAATTGGAATTAGTTTTTTATTAAATTCTGAAAAGACAATTTTTCCTTTTGGCTTAAAACTTTTGATTTTTTTAGTAGTAAATAATCCTGTTAGACCATAGCTTAATAAATCAAAGCAAATTGTAATGAAATTTTCAATTAACCCATTGACACCAAACGATGCTTCATTCGAGTATGAGACCGATTTTATTGAATTATAATTTAGTTTATCAATATACAAAAGCATTTCAAAATAATGATTTAAACTCAAAACTTTATGTCTTGGTTTGATTCTAATTAATTTATTTTTTAGTTGTATTTCACCTATTGTATAGTCTTCTGCGACTAATTTATTGTCAAGAATTGAAAATGGCAAATTGGGAGATTGACTTTTTATCTGAAAAAGACTTTTAGCATCTTCATCATCTAAAGAAATAGATTCATTTTCAAATATTTCTAAAATTTTCATGCAATATATTCTGATAAAGCATTAACGAAAGCAACTCCAGTTAATCGTCCTGATAACTTATCTCCAACAACCTCATTTATTTTATTTATTTCTCTATTACAATAATCTTCGACCATGGATAGTATTTTATAATTAAATAAATCTTCTAGGTTTTCATTATTCCACTGATATAACTCACCTGATTTAACTGTTTCGTTATAAAAAACGGTTTGTCCAATTACAAGTTCATTATTCCTAAGTGTATTTTTCAATTGTGTATTTATTTTTTTCAATAAATCAGCTAATGAAATACCACTCTCCGTTTTTGTCGTGTCAGTTAAAACACTTTCATTTGGTGCAATGTAAATATCTACAAATCTTCTTCTTAATGCAAAATCAATTGAACCAAGAGTTCTGTCAGATGTATTCATTGTAGCTATTATAAATAGGTTCTTGGGTATATTCAGCAATTCTTGCTTCCCCGCTATTAGTGTACTCAGCATATAATTTCTATCCAAGCATTGAATTAGTTCGCCCAAAACACTTCCAACATTTGCTCGATTAATCTCGTCAATAATCAAAACAAAATTTCTATTACCAGAACTTTTTACTCTATCTAAGAATCTCAAAAATACTCCCCTATTTGTTTCTACTCTATCGCCATTAACAATAAATCCACCAATAAAATCTTGATAAGAATATTGAGGATGAAACTGAATTTTCAAGATTGAGTCTGAATTATCTTTCCCAATTAACTTATTTGAAACAATATCAGCAATATAAGATTTTGAAGTACCAGGAGGTCCTGATAAAATAATTTGAAAGTTATCTTTTAGTAGTTTAAGAATTTTTTCTATTGAAACATTGCTTTGATTATTCATAATTGTATTTTTATATTGGTAATATAATTGAGGCTCTAAGATTGTGATAACTTTTGATTTATTCCATATTTCACTTGTTGTATTTGGAGGCGAGCCTATAAGATTTCTAATTTCTTCCATATTAACCTCTTCCGCAGAAAATTTCATATCAATAACAACAGATTTGTCGAATAAACCTCCTAATTCGCATTCTGTAATATTCAACTCTTTAATAAAACCTTGAATTAATTCATTAGGACTATAAGAGCGTTCAAATTTAATAAAACGGTTGTACCAAATAACCAATGGCCACAACTTAATTTTATTGCTAGGTATTGTTAAGCTTTTAATTTCTTCGACATAATTATTAGCAAACTTTATTTTATTGTTGTAAATGTCTTCCCTGATTATTTTTCGCCAAGTTGTTGCACCGCCAACGATGTTGTTTTTAATTCTTGAAGACACCCATTTCTTTAAATTTTCTGATGGTGCTTGTGCCCCCCATGTCTTCATTGAAAAGGGATTTATAAAATCGTATTTTTCAGGCTTTTGTTCAAAATAAGAAAATAAAAGGCTTAAATCACTTGCAATGGAATAACCTTTTTCAGTGATCAGTTCGACTGGTTTATATGTAATATCATTTATACCGCAACCTTTGAGAATAAGAAAAATATGAAAAATACTTGCGTTCTTGACTTCAATATTTGTCAGTTCGAAATATGCCTCTTTTATTATCTGCGTACTTATAAATTTCATTCTTTATCATTTTCTTTAGAGGGAACAATGAATACTAATAAAACACATTGTTTGTAATTGTACTCAAGATTGCACAAAATTAAAACTAAAAAATCTTGAAAACCTTCAATTCAAACTCGTCTGGAGTAATGCTAAAAGGCTCTGACAGGTGAATATAATTCTAAGTGTATAAATATTCAATCCAGTTTATTTATAAAAAATATATTAATAGGCTTTTTAAATTTTATTTCAGGATTATAACTTCAATTTCGCCGACCCTTTTTAAAATATTAATACCCACATCTTGCTCTGAATGCCTGTGCAAAAGCAAATCTAAAGAAGCTGTGCCAATTGTTAAATTCGTGATTTTGACCTCTGGCAAGAATTCTGGCAAAAGTGGCCTTGAAAATATAATTTGCGGAATTTTGTCTTGGCGGCAATTAAAGGTTATGCCCAAGCAAGATTGTAATAATAAAAATACAGCTCCCGTTGCCCAAGCCTGAGGAGAACAAGCCACTGGATATAAAGTTGGAGCTTGGCCTGAAACTTTACTAAAACCACAAAATAATTCTGGCAAACGGTGCAATTCCATAGAAATAGAAGCTTCAAATAAACCTTGCAATAGAAGAGCGGTTTGCGGTTTAAAGTTATACTTAGACAAACCATATGCAATTAAAGCATTATCATGCGGCCAAACCGAACCATTATGATAAGACATTGGATTGTATTTGACCTGACCACTAGCCAGCGTACGAATGCCCCAGCCCGAAAAAGAAGATTGACTGAATAGAGTTTCTGCCAATTTGATGGCTCGTTCTGGCTCAGCTAAACCAGCCATCAAAACATGCCCAGCATTAGAACTTATAATTTTGCAAGGTTCACCATTTTCATCTAAAGCCAAAGCATATGTGTTTAAATCTGGTAACCAAAAGGCTTTTTCAAATTTAACCTTAAATTCTTCAGCGGATTTATTTAAGTTTTGCGCTAAATTTTCTTCACCCAATTCTAGAGCCAATTTTGCCATGCCTTTTTTAGCCGCATATGCATAACCTTGAACCTCACAAAGAGCGATTGAGCCTTTAATTGTAATTCCATCTTCTTTAAAAATTGAATCGTGCGAATCTTTCCAACCTTGCTGAATTAAACCGTCAGCCGCTTGTTTAGAATAATGCACAAAATCATTTTTATAGCTTTCCAGCCAATCTAAAGCTTTTTGCAAATTTGGCCAAATAGTTTTTATAAATTCTAAATCGCCAGTTCGCTCATAATAAGCACTAGCCAAAACCATAAAAAGCGGAGTTGAATCGATACTGCCATAATAAAGCCCAAAAGGAATTTCTTTTAAATTGGCCATTTCGCCTTTGCGCATTTCATGCAGTATTTTGCCAATTTCGGCATCTTTTTCAGGAATATTGCTTTGAGCTTGATAATGCGCCAAAAAGGCCAAAACCGCTTTAGCAATATCGGGTTGTAGCCAAAGGCATTCAAAAGCCGTAATCAAACCATCTCTACCAAAGGCCGTACTAAACCATGGAACGCCAGCATATGGATATTGTCCAAAAGGGGTTTCGGTAAGTATCATCTCTAAATCGGCCACGGACCTATTAACCCAATCATTAAACTGTTCATTAGAAGTATAAATTTCGGGTATTATTTTAGACACAACCTCTTGTTGAGCTTTTAAAGCCAAATTGTAATTTAGTCTTTCTTTGATTTGGTTTTCGGAACTATCACAAAATATGCTTAGATAAATATTTTTTTCTTCTTGAGGCTGAATGTCAAGCTGAAAACTAATTTGCTTTAAGTTTAAAATATTTGGTCTTGGCTCAAAACAAAGATGTGTTTGTCTTAGAACATTGTCTAGGCCAGTATAACCAAGTATAATTTCATTTTGCTTAATAATTGGCTCTTGATAATTCCCTCGATTAGCTCTTGGCAAGCCTCTAATTTCAAAAATATCTTTAAAGTCAGCTCTATATTCAATCACTAATTCAAGCTTTAAGGGGTTTATATCATAGTTTTTTAATCTTAGTTTACGATATAAAGCGGCATTCCATAAAAAAGTTGTATTACTAATATGCAAATTATCTCGAGAGAGTACGATTTGATGGTCATTAGAAAAATCTGGATTAGCCAAATTGACCGCCAAAAACAAATTATTCGCCTGTACTGATGAGCTTAATAATAAAGGTCTTTTACGTGTACGCTCCAAAAAAGCTGAATTTCTATTATCTCGACCTTCCTCTTCTCTAAAAGCGGATAAAAATAATTGCAAATAATTCAAATAACGAGTTCCCTCATGATACAAACCTTGTTCACCAGTGCCGCCATATGGATTAATGTCTCCGTAACGGTCAAAAATCGCAAAGGTATCATTATTCTTTAAAATTTGTCCACGACTTTCCGCCAAGGATGAGGTGGCCAAAATATAATATTGATTTTCAAACTCAATTATGTCTTTTAGAATTGTCATATATTTTCTATTAGTTTGTTTTCAATTGACCCAGCAATAAGTTCTAGGGGAGGTTTTGGCTCTGTCTTTTTAAATTGACCAGATGAGACATTGTTTGGATATTTTGTTTTTATTAATTTTTCATAAAGTTCTAAATAGTTTTGCGCCATTTTGCTAGCGGAAAAATGTTGTTCA
Organism: Candidatus Caenarcanales bacterium; assembly: GCA_947494115.1. Taxonomy (GTDB): domain Bacteria; phylum Cyanobacteriota; class Vampirovibrionia; order Caenarcaniphilales; family Caenarcanaceae; genus CANLTT01. Next base: position 50,805 of record CANLTT010000001.1, on the reverse strand, counting down.
AAATATTCTCGGCAAGCTTTGCGGCTTAAATTAGGTATTTGTTTAAGGGCTTGCAAAGCTTCTTCTTCATTTTTTACAATAAAACCATTTTGTCCATTTTTAATAATCTCTGATACAGAACCGCAATTAAAAGCAATTACTGGAGTTCCGCAAGCCATGGCTTCAATCATTACCAAACCAAAAGGCTCTGGCCAATTAATCGGAAAAACCAAAGCATATGCCTTTCCTAAAAATTCATCTTTAACCGAACCGCCCACTTCGCCTATAAATTCAATCAAAGGCTCATTGTCAATTAAAGGCTTTAAAACGGTTTCATAATATTCTTGGTCTACTTTGTCTATTTTGGCGGCTATTTTTAAAGGCATTCCAAAATCTTTGGCTATTTTGATGGCTTTGTCTAAGCCTTTTTCTGGCGAAGTACGACCCAAAAATGCTAAATAAGAGCCAGCTGTCGGGTAGAAATTATGTAAATCAGTTGGCAAACCATGATAAACCGTTTTAAGCCAATTAACAGATTTTAAAGGTTTTCTTTGTGAATCCGAAATTGAAACCAGTGGTCTTTCACTAAATTCTGAATACAAGGGTTGTAAGTCGGCAATATCAAGGCGACCATGCAAAGTTGTAATTGTTGGCGTTTGAGAAAGCCTTGCAAGCGGAAAACTTAAATAATCGATATGCGAATGTATAATATCAAATTCATGCGCTCTGCGGTAAATCAGCTCAATTGCCCGAATATGGTGTGCTAAGGGATCAATGCAGTTTGGGCATAATCGCAAAGCCTCTGGCACCATGGCAGACAATTCAGCTGATGTTTGAGAATCACCGCTCGCAAATAAAGTAACTTGATGGCCTTGTTTAATTAATTCTTCGGTTAAATAAGAAACGACGCGTTCGGTGCCACCATATAATTTGGGCGGAACGCTTTCGTATAATGGCGCAATTTGAGCAATTTTCATTTAAATACCTCTTCTTAAGTCAGAGCTTAGCTGAAGTTTAAGTAAAAGGCTTATTAATAATTTGTTTTTATATATATTAGACCTCTTGCGAAATAAATTATAAAAACGTGAAACACCTCATTAAGAGAGGACTTTTTTTATGGAATTTCGCAAAGTGTACTCCCCCCGCCCTCTTAACAGGAGCTAGCGGTTTCCAGAAAAAATAAAAACTCCCCTCTCTGCTTGTGGAGAGGGGTTGGGGGTGAGGCTGTATTATTTTGCAAGAGGTCTATTTAGCCCAAAAGCTTTTGAATATAATTTGGTTTGCTAAGCATTGCTTCTAATAAGGCCGGAGTCCAGAATTTGCAATTGTCTGGGCAAAATGATGAAAGCTGGTTTTTTATTGGGGACTGGCTTGCAATCACAAAACTCCACCACGCACCCGGATAAGTTGGGGTTAAAGACCATGCAATTTCGGTATAAGGGAAAATACGGTTTAAATTTTTCCAAGTTGTTTTTAATTCTTCGGGCTGTGAGAGCGGAGAACCACTTTGTGCAATATAAAGGCCATCTGGCTTTAGGCTTTTTTTGATCATTTCATAAAAATCTTCTTCAATCAAAACAGCGGCAAAGCCTTCAGGATCAGAAGAATCAGCAATAATTAAATCAAAAGCATTTTGGCTTGTTTTAATATATTCAGCCGCATCTTGCACTGTAACCTCAACACGAGGATCATCAAAACCGCAACCAACAAAAGGCAAATATTTGCGGCTGGCCTCAATCACTAATTCGTCAATTTCAACAATATTTAGTTTTTTAAGACTAGGATATTTGGCCAATTCTCGCAAAGTTCCGCCATCGCCACCGCCAATCACCAGAACATTTTCGGCCTTCGGTCTTAAAGCCATAGGCAAATGGGTAATAGATTCATGATAGAAAAATTCATCTTTCTCGGTAACCATCATTAAGCCATCGAGCATAAGCATTTTTCCCCAATCATTTGTTTCAAGAATTTCAACCAATTGATAGTGAGACTTTTGCTTAAAAAGAATGTCTTTGACCTTAAAACTTAAGGCCGTATTTTTATATTTTTCGGTTGCCCAGAGCATAAATTTATTTGTAAAAACTAAAACGCAATTGTACTAAATTATTTCACAAATTCGAGAAGATTAGTTTCATTGACCATTTCATGAACCATCTGCTCAGCAGACGCACCTTGATATATTTTACAGCTACCGCCAATTTCGGATACTTTATCGGTTTTGGCCACAATGGTTGGCGAGCCTTTTAAGCCGCACAAAAGAGGATCGGCATTAATTTGGTCAAGATTTAAAAACCGAATAACTTTGGCTTTTTCTTCGGGTTGCCTCGATAGGTCTTGTACTTGCTTGGCTCCTCTGATGGTTTTATATTCAAGATGATGATAAGAATTAGCCACTGTAACTAAACAAGGAGTTGGTGTTTTCACCCATTGATAGCCACCTTCAATTACACGACGGGCTTTCACTTTACCATCTTCAATTTTAAAATCTTCACAATAAGTAATTTGAGGAATGCCTAATCTTTCGGCTAAAGAAGGACCAACTTGTGCGGTGTCTCCGTCTGTGGTTTGTAAGCCGCAAAAAATTAAGTCAAAAGGTTTTAAATGTTCAACTGTTTTATAAAGAGCATATGAAGTTGCCAAAGTATCAGAAGCCGCTAAACGTTTGTCGCTCAAAAGCCAGCCAGCATCTGCGCCGTGTTCAATGCCTTCAAGCAAAATTTCTTCGGCGGCAGGTGGTCCCATCGAAATTACGGTTATTTTGCCGCCATAATTTCTTTTGGTTTCGAGAGCGGCCTGCAAAGCAAATTTATCGAAGGGGTTTATCATGCGCTTTGCTTTGGCTCTGTCTATAGTTCCGTCTGGATTAATGCCAGCTTTGGCCGATTGGTCTGGAACTTGTTTTATAAGTACAAAAATATTTTTTTCAGTCATAAATTATTGTCAAAAAAGATATATGCCGAATTATAGCGATTTGAATAAAGATTTACTTAAAATTTATTGGCAATTTATTTGGTAATTTAGATTAATTCCTTCACAGATTCAAGCAAAGGCAAGTCGGTATGAATTTTCCAAATATTTAAAAAAGGTTTTAAATCGGCATAAATTTTTTGTTCTTTAGTTTCTGAATTTGTTTTATAAATTTTTTGAAGCTTAGAATCAGAACAATTGAGCAAAAGCAATTTTCCAGTTTCAGGGTTTTTCAAATAAGAATAGCCAATTTGCGGCAATAAATGGTCAAAGTCAGAACTTAAATGAATAAGCAATAAATTGTGTTTTTGGCAAAGCATTTTAATTGGCTCGGCCCAATGCTCAAATTCAAGCAAATCGCTTATAATAACCAAAGGACAATTGGGTGGCATTTTAAAAATTGGCTTTAAATTATAAATTAAGCTGGCTAAATTATTTTCACCTTTCAGCTCAATAGAAGAGACTTTGTCGATAATATATTTTTCAATTCCTTTTTTGGGAGCTATCTGTAAATAATTTGAATTACCCCAAAGCAAATTAGTTTTTTGACCGCTATAAATTTTGAGTAAAAAATAAATTATCGCTAAAATTTTGTTTTTTTTGCTAAGCATAGAACCGCTAGAATCAAGCAAAATCCAAGGCGCAAAATCTTTTTCGGCTTCAGTTTCCATCACAAAAGGCTCTTGATATTTGGCCATTAATTTCCAATTGATCCGCTTTGCATCATCTTCTCCTAAAATATAAGGTCTAAAACTATAAAAATTTTGGCCATTTTTTTTCTGGCTTAAAGCCAAACCCTGAAAATTTGCTTGCCATAAATTCAAAAAAACTTTAGCTATTTGCCCCTGAATTAAAGGGCTAATTTCTTTTTCTAAATTTTCAATTAAAGCTTGCATAATTAAACCCAAGACGTACAATTTCCAAAAGAGATTCATTTATTTATGCAAAATTTAAATCAAAATCAAATTCAAGAAAACCTAAGCAAGCTTGAAAACTGGCAATGCAAAGAAACAGAATTTAAATTTTTAGAGAAAAGCTTTAATTTTTCGGCTTATTTGCAAGGAATTGAATTTGTGCAAAAAATTGCCATAAAAGCCGAAACAGCTAATCACCATCCAGTGCTAATAATTGATTACTGCAAAATAATAGTTCAGCTTGTTACGCACTCGGCCAAAGGTTTAACCGATCAAGATTTTGCTTTAGCCGCTCAAATAGACCAAATCTTTGAAAATTTATAAAAAGCATTATACTGAGCCAGTCAGTGTGATTGATCATCAGAGTTTTATAAAAAGCTTAAGTTCTAAATTTTGCGCAATGGTTTGTAATTCAGCTCTAGAAGAATCTTGCAGGCAAATTATTAATTGACTCAAACTTTTGTTGAATTCGCTTAAATCTAAAAAATCAATTTCTAGGCCTTCTAAAACCTGTTTATAAGCCAAATCGTATAAAAATAAACAACTATAATTTGAATTGATAAGGTGAACACCACCAGCGGCCAAGCGCACTAAAAACAAAAATTGTGCTCTTTCTAAATCGGTTTCGGCAGTTTGCCATAATTCTTCAAAAAATTCATGCGCCTCAAAAAAATCTTTAGCATTAAAAAGGTTTATGCCAGCATTTAAAGTCTCAATTTGTTCATTATTTAGCATTTGCGCTATAAATATGTTTAGTTTGTCAAAATACGCTCAAAACCAAAATAATTATGCAACTATTTGGCTATGACTTACAAGCCATTATTTTGCTCTAGAAAAACTGTTTAATTGATGGAGATTGAAAAATGCGTATAAAAATTTTATTAATTGGCCTAATAATACTGGGCTTTAATTGGCTTGAGCCATCAATTGGAGCTGTAACTAAACGCCCTCTCAGTCCAAGACCAAGCATTCAAGGTTTAATACAAAGTGCTTTAAAACTTAATTTAAATAATGAGCAAAAAATAAAAATCAAAGCCGTTCTTGAAAGCCGCACAGACAGAACCAATGAACTGCAAGAAAAAGCAATTGATTCAATGGGAAATTATTTACAACTAGCTCTCAAGGCCGATGCCAACAAAAATATTTTGCAAAAGAAAAACAAAGAAACCGAAACTGCTTATCAAACTTTACGTAATTATCAACTTGAAACTTGGCTTTTTGTGAGGTCTAATTTAACTGAACAACAATTACAACAATTATCGGATAAGCAAGATTTGGCTTTTAATAGCATAGAAGAACAAAGAAAGAAAATAGCTAGCTTAAAAACAAAAACTTAATATTAAAAAAAATTAAACAACCTTGAGGTTCAAATTAATCAGTGTTATCATTATAATTTCTTTAGATTAAGTTAAGTAAGTTATTTTTTGATACATAACTCCTTGGCTTTTTTAAAGTATTTTAGTTTAAGGAGTTTTTAAGTTGAACAATAAGAAATTATACGTAGGCAATCTGCCTTTCAGTGCTACCGAAGATGAGTTAAGATCTATTTTTGAAGAGTGCGGCAGTGTCGTATCAGTCAAAATCATAACTGATAGAGAAACTGGTAGAAGCAAGGGCTTTGCTTTTGTAGAGATGAATACTCTTGAAGAAGCCGTTGAAGCAATTAACCGCTTTAATGAAGCTAGCTATCAAGGTCGTCCACTCAAAGTTACCGAAGCTAAACCACCATCTCAAGATTTCAAAAGAGGCGGCGGCGGTAATAGCAGAGGCGGAAACGGCGGCGGTGGCGGCGGTGGCGGCAATAGCAGAGGCCGTAGCAATTTTTCAGCTAGATGGTAATTTGAGAAACTTATAAACTTGAGATTTCTTTTAAGTGTCTTATAGTTTCTTCAAAGTTCGTTGGCGCATGAGTTGCCTGTTTTAAAAAGTCATTTGTAGGGTCTTGTAACATAATCGCTCTGTCCAATCGTGGATCGGTGCCTTTGGTATAAGCCCCTATTGTGATTAAATCTTCAGATTTTTGATAAGTAGCCATCATATTTCGGATATCACCAGCGGCCTTTTGATGGTCTTGATCAGCGAGTTCTGTAAATAAACGACTAACAGAACCTAAAATATTAATAGCTGGAAAATGATTTTTGGCCGCAATATCACGGGAAAGTAAAATATGGCCATCCAAAATTCCCCGTACAGTATCAGCAATTGGTTCATTAAAATCGTCTCCATCCACCAAGGTGCTATAAATGGCGGTTATGGAGCCAGCCTTAGATAAACCAGCCCGCTCCAAAATGCGAGGTAGCATGGCAAAAACCGAAGGAGTATAGCCTTTCATAGTGGGCGGCTCACCAACCGATAGACCAACTTCACGTCCAGCCATTGCGGTTCTAGTTACTGAATCAACCATCAGCATAACCTTTTTATTTTTATCTCTAAAATATTCAGCCATAGTTGTGGCGGTGAAGAGGCATTTGAGGCGAAACATGGCAGGTTGGTCTGAGGTAGCAATTACAACCACCGACTTTTTAAGGCCTTCTTCACCCAAGCTTGCTTCAATAAAATCTTGTACTTCCCGACCACGCTCACCAACCAAGGCAATTACATTAACCTCGGCATCACTATAACGGGCAATCATACCCATCAAAGTCGATTTACCCACTCCAGAGCCAGCAAATAAACCAATTCTTTGGCCAACGCCTAAGGTCAAAAGCGAATCAATGGCTCTGACCCCCGTTGAAAACACTTCGTCAATGCGTGGCCTTCCATATGCTTCTGGCGGATCGGCATCAATTCCACGCCATTCTTTGATTCCGCTTAAAGGCTTTCCGTCTAAAGGTCGCCCCAAAGAATCAACAATGCGGCCCAACATAGCCTCCCCAACAGGAACTTGTAAAGTTTTGCCAGTCGGGTAAACCTTGCTTCCTTGATGAAGGCCACCACCAGCTCCAAGTAAAAGCAAAATCGAGCTATCTTCTTTAAAACCAACTACTTCTGCGAGCCTTTTATCACCATTTTCGGTTACAATTTCGCACAATTCGCCAATCATGGCACCCGGTATACGGCATTCAATCATCAAACCCACAATTTTTGTAACCGTTCCAATCCAACGTTCGAGCTTGCCATTTTTTAAAGTGCCACTAGCTTGCTCTCTGAAAGCCTTTAGTAATTGTTCAAAATAAGATGAATTAGACATAATTATTTGTAAATTGTTGCGCTTTGGTTTTCCACTGAAAGAACTTATCGATTTCGAGTTTTATAATTTCTTCGGCTGTCTCCATCTGAGAAGAACGCCGTGAAATATTTTGAGAAATAGCCGTGTTTAAAAAGTCCAAATCAAGTAATTTAATATTAGGAATTTTTTGGATTTCAGGATCAACATTCCTCGGCAAAGATAAATCACAAATAATAATTGGCTTAGAATGATTTTCAAAAAAGCTGGCTTCAATCACATAATGAGGTGCACCAGTACAAACCAAAATCAAATCTTGAGTATAAATATATTGTAATAGGCTTGCATAGCTGATAGTTTGATTTATGCCATATTTTGTTAATTGCAAATTGTGATTGAGAGAGCGATTTACTAAAGTTATATGATTAGCACCTTGAGAAGACAGTAATTCAAGACAGATTTCGGCAATTTGGCCAGCTCCGAGAACCATTATATTTTTTTCGGATAATTCGGAGGGAAATAATATTTTTTGCACAATTTGCAAAGCCGCTGATGGAACAGACATTGCACCTTTAGAAATTTCGGTTAAAGTGCGCACCTTTTTGCCAGCCGCCAAAGCTCTCTGAAATAATTGATTAAGAGTATTATCGGTAAAAGCCAGAGATGAGCTATAAGCATTTTTAACTTGATTTAAAATTTGTCCTTCGCCTAAAATCATGCTCTCAAGGCCAGAAGAAACCCTAAAAAGATGATTAACAACTTCAAGGCCAGCCAAAAAGCTTGTATGTTCAGCGATCAGATTAGAATTAAGCTTTTTTAAATTAGCAATTATAGAATAACTTTTGTTTTTAACCTCAGTGGCTGATAGATTAGAAGACAAATAAATTTCGGTGCGATTGCAAGTGCTTAAACAAACAACAGCTCCAATTTCGGCTTTAAAAGCACATAAAACACCCATTTGTTCATGCGGCAAAAAAGCAAATTTCTCTCGCACTTCCACGGGACTAGACTTATAATCGATGCCAATCAAAAACAATTCTGTATTATTTGTATTATTCAATTTAGGGCTATTACAAGTATTTAAATTTTAACCGAAGTCGGCTTTTCTTAAGAAATTATTGTCTTAATCTTTTTTTGTGTGGTTTAAACTTAAAATATATTTATTGACTTTAATTAACTGATGAGCTTTGCGGTTTATATAAATAAAATAAAAAAAGCAATTGAATTTGAGGAAAAGGCATCTTATAGCGATTTAGTCGGCCAAAAGGAAACTTTTTCGCAATTTATGCATAAAACCTTTGATATTTTATTTGCAAATCATCAAATTACGCTGGCGCAAGAATTAAGTAAAAAATATAAAATTTATGCCAGCTTAGACTTGCCAAGCCGAATGCAACTTATAAGAAACACTAAAACCAATTTGCACGATTTGGCCAAAGACCTTGAGAAAACCGAAAAAAAAGAAACATTTACTAAAAGTGCGCTCTGGGAAACCGATATAAAATGGCTACCCGCTGTGGGAAACATTTTGGCCAAAACTTTAAATAAACTTGGCATTTTTACAGTACAAGATTTGCTTTGTTATTGGCCTCGAAAACACCTAAATTTTAGCGAAAGAGTTTATATTCGTGATTTAAAAGTTGGTCTCGAAGCCACCATTATAGGCGTGGTTAGCAAGGTTAATGCTTTTCAAAGTCCACGTAATCCCAATTTAGGCATTTTAAATATTCAGATCACCGACTCCACGGGCACAGTTACGCTGAATAAATTTGTGGCTGGTCGTTCTAATAAGTTTTTGTTGGAAAATTATAAAAAACAATTTGCGATTAATTCTTTGGTAATGGTCTCTGGTTGCGCTCAATTTGATAAAACAAGTCGTTATCAACTTACCAATTTTTCGGTTGAGATTTTAGATGAAGAAAAACAAGGTTCTGAATCTTTGGAAGTTGGGCGTTTTGTGCCAATTTATGGTTTAACCGAAGGCCTTAATCAGAGCCGCTTGCGCAAAATTATTTATAATGCTTTTGACAAATTTAATGACCAAATTGAAGAAACCTTGCCGCCAGAATTTGATTTAATGAGCTTTAAAGAGGCCGCTTTTCAAATGCATTTCCCTGATTCTGAAAGCAAACTAGAAAAAGCCCAAGAACGCATTATTTTTGAAGAGTTTTTTTTGATGCAATTGCCGCTTTCAATCAAAAGAGCCGCTCACACAGCCGCCAAGCTCAGCACCCAAAATAGGCTTTTATTATTATCGGAAAATGGAATTTTTGCCAAATTTAGCCAATTATTGCCTTTTGCGCTCACCAAGGCTCAAACAAAAGTTTTAAGCGAAATTCAAATCGATTTAAGGCAACCAATCGCCATGAACAGGCTTTTGCAAGGTGATGTCGGTAGCGGAAAAACCATTGTGGCGCTTTTGACAATGTTAATGGCACTTGAACGTGGAGAACAATCGGCTTTAATGGCTCCAACCGAAATTTTAGCCGAACAACATTTTCGTAAATTTCAAGAATGGCTCTCTCCACTTGGCGTGCGGACGGCTCTTTTGATTGGTTCACAAAAAACAGCCGAAAGACGAGAAGTTTCAACAGGTTTAGCTAATGGTCAAATTCCTCTTGTAGTCGGCACTCACGCTTTAATTCAAGAAGGAGTTGAATTTGCAAATTTAGGTTTAGCGGTTATTGATGAACAGCACCGTTTTGGAGTCAAGCAAAGAGAGTTTTTAAAACGCAAAGGTAAAATGGTCGATTGCCTCTTTATGACAGCTACTCCAATTCCACGCACTTTGGCTTTGGCTTTATATGGCAATCTCGATCTTTCTGAAATTGACGAATTGCCCGCTGGCCGCAAACCAATACAAACTCGCTTAGTGCAAGGCCGAGACCGCAAAGCCGCTCATGAATTTGTCAAAAAACAATTAGCCGAAGGGCGGCAAGCCTATATTGTTTATCCGCTAATCGAGGAATCAGAGAGCCTATCCGCTAAAGCAGTTACCGAAGAAGCCATTAAACTCGAAAAAATTTATGAAAATTATAAAGTTGGAATTGTGCATGGCAAGCTTTCTACCGAAGATAAAGATGAAGTAATGAATGCTTTTCGCAAAAATGAAATTCAGGTTTTGGTTGGAACAACCGTAATTGAAGTTGGTGTTGATGTGCCAAATGCCACGATTATGATTATCGAAAATGCTGAACGCTTTGGTTTGTCTCAGCTACATCAATTGCGAGGCCGTGTTGGACGAAGTGTGTGGCAATCTTATTGTTTTCTTTTTGCAGACTCTCGTTCAACTACAACCGAGCAAAGACTGCATATAATGGAGCAAACGCAAAATGGTTTTATAATTGCCCAAGAAGACCTTAAAATCAGAGGTCCGGGTGAGTTTTTGGGTACCCGACAAAGTGGCCTCTCTGACTTTGGTTTAGAAAGTTTGGCCTTGCATGGTGATATTCTCGAAAAAGCTAAAACCTCCGCAGATAAGTTTATTGCGCAAAACCCAAAACTAGAAAATCTGCCAGAAGGCTTAAAAAGGCGTTTAAATTTGCTTCAACAAAAAGCCGAATTGCTTGAAAGTGGTTAGTGAACAGGCTTTAGCTAATTTCAAATTTTAATTCTTGCGCAAACCGTGAATTGCAAATAAAAGGTTCTTGATAAATATGTAAAAGTTCAAGTATTGAATCTATTTCTTGTAAGTATAAAATCTTTTCGTTTTCATCAAGCATTTCAGAAACTCTGTCTTTAAATTGTTGAATTTTAAAAACAGAACTAAAAGTCCACATTTTTTTCTCATTGTTTATATGTTCGCTAGTTTTTATTGCCACAAATTTATAAGCATCCATTACTGTTAATTCACCGTTTCCGTCAATATCTTGAGGTTCATAAAGCCAAAGAAAAAAATAAAAAAGAAAAACATTAGCCGTCCATTTTTTCAAGCCATATAAATCAATTAGTTTTTTTGGTAGTTTCTCTTCTAGAGACCCTGAAGAACTTAAACTCGGAGAAAAGCCAGCACTGCCTAAAATACAAATCTCTGCTTCAGAAGAACCTTTGGTAGGTTTTGCGTCAATATGATTGAAAATTCCCGCATAACATTGTCCAATCACAAATAATCCTCTTTCAATTTCAGGAATTAACCTAATTATTTTCAAAAGTTTATAAGGAGAAATCGGATTATTCCCCGCTAATCCAAACTCGCTACCATGTCCAGTTGTAAAAAGAACGACATTTTTGTAGCTTTTTGTTTTTAACTCTTCTTCTAAAGCAGATAGACATAAAACCTGATTATTTCCTAATTCGTTACCAAAGCGAGCATGAATAAGGTTTTGCTCACCATCAATGAAGATTTTTATATTTTCTTCGTCAATGCCTTTACTCTTTAGAACAGCCAACCCAAAGCGAATGTCATCAATAAATCTATCTTCATCATCTCCACTAATAAAAATCCAAAGAGTATTTAAGCTAAAAAAATTCATTAAACTTTAGAGAATAAATTTCTGACAATTTTATCAGTTGTATCTTCATAGTCTTCAAAATCTATACAATCAATTATTTTCAGTTCGCCTATTTTGTCTGGCTTAATTGGAAGCGGCAAACCATTAGAATTTAAATACCAAAACTCGGTTTTATTGAGCCGAAAAAGATAATTAGCTATTGAATCATCAGAAAGTGCTATAGGTTCAATTTCCCACAGAGAGCTTAGTCCTCTATTGATCAGGGTAATAGCAGGATTTGGCAAGCTAGGCAACAAGTGCCTTGAAATATATTTACTTTTACCCATTTTCTTTTGTTTATCAACCAAAGTATATATTCCCATTATAAATATATTACATTCTTAATTTTGGAAATTTAGCGATTTAACTAAAATTAACTCAAACTCTTCAAAATTAGCAAGCTTAGCCTTGCATGGTGATATTCTTGAAAAAGCTAAAACCTCAGCAGATAAGGTTATTGCGCAAAACCCAAAACTAGAAAATCTGCCAGAAGGCTTAAAAAGGCGTTTAAATTTGCTTCAACAAAAAGCCGAATTGCTTGAAAGTGGTTAATTGAACAGCGTATTGGTTAAATGGTTGTTTTATGTCAGAATTTGTAATTAACTCTTCTGGCGAAAATTAGAAGAGTTCACCAAAGATCTTTGATTCCAATTTAGCAAGAAAGATCTTTGATTCCAATTTAGCAAGTTGTTTGCTGGAAGAACTCTAGAATTGCTAGGTTGCAAACAATACTCTTCACCATATTCTCTAGCTATGATTTGGCCATAGCAAGTGGGATTAAGAGGAGTTATTATAAATAGTTCTTGCTTAGAACCGTTTCTATTAAACCTTAAGATCTTTCCGTTAAGTCCTGTACAGCTAATATTTACAAATGGTGAGTTTTCTAGATCAGCTTGAGAAGCTGGTTGAGCTATACATGCAAAAAGAACACCTTGATATTCTACATTTACAGAAGAAAAATAAGGACTTGGCTGCACCTTGATATAGTTCATAAGTTGCTCGAAGGTTGTCAACTCTCCACCACCACTTTGCGCTTGCTTATTGTTAAGTCTTTCTGAAGCGGGAATAGATTTTTCTAAAGGTAAAGGGAAATGAGTAGCTGGAGATTGCAGGCTGGTTCCTGTAAGTGGAAGCAAACTAGCTATTACTCCTAAAACAGACATAAAATTAAATTCCTTCAAATAAAACTGTAAAGATAATTATTGGTACTTCTGGACAGTTAAAGCAAGGCACAAAATAAATTTTAAGTTTGTTTTAATTTTTAGAAAGCAATTTAATTAATTTTCAAAAACTTCATCTAGTGATTTAATTGAGCAAAGAATTACAAATAAAAGGTTCTTGGTTCATGTCTGAAAATCCTCTTTTAAAGTAAAATTCTTTAGCAAATAATGCTTTCAGATCTCCACTAATAAAAACCCAAAGAGTGTGTAGGCTAAAAAAATTCATTAAACTCTAGAGATAAGGTTTTTAACAAGTGGAAGCCGACTTGATTTGAAATAGCAAAATTTGTAATCTCGGGTCAAAAACAAAACACAGTATACTCATAAGGTATTTTATAAAAACTTATTTATATGAAATTACCTTTTCAGGCCGCTTTGCAAGAGATTAAAAACCGCATTGATATTTTAACGGGAATTTCTAAATATTTAGCTATAAAAAAAAGCGGAAACAGTTTTGTGGCAGTTTGCCCGTTTCATGCTGATAAATCGCCATCTTTGCATATTTCACCCAGCAAAGGTATTTATAAATGTTTTGCTTGTGGTGCTTCGGGAGATTTGTTTAGGTTTTTGATGGAATATAAAAAAATGGCTTTCTCTGAAGTTGTGCAGGATTTGGCCGAAGAATGTGGCTTAGAAATTATCAAAAAAGAAATTTCGGTGGAACTCAATGAAGAACAAAACTGGATTTTTAAACTGAATGGTTTGGCCACTAATTTTTTTATAGACCATTTAAAAGGCCAAGCCAAAGATTATTTATTAAATCAAAGAAAATTATCCACCGAAATTATACAAAACTTTGCTTTGGGTTTTGCCGCCAATAGCCGAGATTCACTTTTGAATTTTACAAAAGAGGCCTTGAATCCGCCCGAAGAAATTTTAAATAAAAGTGGTTTGTTTATAGTTGATTCTTATTCTGGAGCTTTAATTGACCGTTTTCGAAATCGTTTAATTATTCCCATCAAAGATGCTCAAAGTCGTATTGTAGCTTTTGGTGGTCGAACTCTTGACAATAATACTCAGCCAAAATATTTAAATTCGCCCGAAACCAGCATTTATACAAAAGGGCAACATTTATTTGGCTGGAATATTGCCCAAAGTTTTACCAAAGCACAAAAGCAAATTCTTCTTTTGGAGGGCTATTTTGATGTTATTCAGGCTCATGCAAATGGTTTGAATTATGCTGTTGGTAGCCTTGGAACGGCTTTGACAAAAGAACAAGCTAGCATTTTATATACCTCGAATTTGGCTAGATGTATTGTATTGGGCTTTGACAATGATAATGCTGGGGAACGGGCTTTGATAGCGTCCATTAAAGTTTTTCAAGAAAGCCGCTTTAGTCATAAGCCAGATTTGAGAGCCTTAAAACTAAATAGTGATTATAAAGACATTGATGAATATTTGCTTAAAAACAGCGCAAGCCAAGCCGAAGAATTAATCAAAAGCGCACCGAAAGTATATGAATTTATTATTAATCTCAAAACCACAAACCTTAATTTACAAGACCCAAATGCCCGCTCTGAAGCCTTAAAAGAATTGGCTGAATTATTAAAAGGCGAAAATGATTTAATCGAAAAAGAGCTTTGGGCTGAAGCTTGCGCTCGAGCACTAAATTTTAGTAAAAACACGGTTTTGAGTTTGTTTGAAAATAATTCACAAGCCTTGCCGTCGCAAAATAAGCAACAATTCCAAAAAGAATATACAAATCAAAACAGAAAATTTACGGCCAAAACTAAGCCAAAACCTTCTAATAATGCCGAAAAAACCTTAGTTTCTTTATTGTTTTGGTCTTTGTCTGAAGAAGCCTTGGCTCAAATTAGGCAAGCTAATCTTTCAAATAGTGCTTCAAAAGAGCTAAAAGATAAATTAATAAAAATGTCAGAGGCTGAACGCAAAAGTTTTATACAAGATAATTCCGAAGAAATTCTTTCAATTGCCTTGTGGAATGAAGGAAAAGACTTAAGTTTAATTTTGGAAGAATGTTTACAAGAAATCGAAAAAGCCAAAAAATTTCAGAGCACCAAAAAACTCATGGCTAAGAAACGCTCATAAAATTTTAAGACAATAATTCGGCCGTGGCACTAATTGGCACAAGTTTATAACCAATTCCACGAACAGTTCTAATCATGTCTGGATTAGCGGGGTCTTTTTCGAGTTTTTCACGCAAATAACGAATATGAACATCAACTGTGCGAGATTCACCGATAAAAGACCAACCCCAAACTTGCTCTAGAAGCTGATTACGGCTAAAAACTCGATTTGGATTAATTGCTAGAGTTTTCAAAAGCTCAAATTCACGCTGTGTAAGCTCAATTTCTTTTTCGTTTAATAAAACTGTACGGCCAACTAAATCGATATGTAATGGGCCTAAAGTAATTTTTTCGATTTCTTGATTACCATTATTATTAGATTTGTTTTCGGCAGAATTGCTGACAATTGAACTGCGCAATCTAGTTCTTACTCTGGCAATTAATTCTTTCATGCGGGCTGGCTTGGGAATATAATCATCAGCACCTAATTCTAGTCCAATTACAGCATCAATTTCGGTGGTCTTGGCCGTGAGCATTAAAATTGGAACTTGATTGCCTTTACTGCGAATTTCCTTGCAAACATCAAAACCGCTCATTCCGGGTAATAAAACATCCAAAATTATTAAATCTGGAGATTGAGTTTGTATAATTCTTAAAGCCTCTTTGCCATCATGACAACTAGTTGCTAAATAGCCTTCTTGTTTAAGGGCAAATTCAATCGAATAAGCTATATCGTGTTCATCATCAACAACCAGTATTAAAGGAGGAGTAGTGTCTGATTTCATAATAATTGGGTCTTCATAAGTTAAAGCTTGCATAAATTTAAATCTTGATTCAGTAAAAGCAAAAAGTCTACCTAATCAAACTTACGATGGTAGTTAAATATTTTCTACCTCATACTTAATATTATTACTTTAAAATAACAAGAAAGTAACATTTTTATAAAATTAAAATCCAAAATCTCAAACTAAAGCTTAGATTAAAGCAATAAAAACCAAAGTGCTTTGTTAAGAGAATGTTTTCGACAGGTTGGCCACTTAATGTTTAAAATATAAGGGAATAAGTTCATCTAAGCTTATATAAACTCAACTAAATTATTATTTTGAAGCTAAAGCGATTCAATCTGTATTTTAATTTTGAAAAAGCTGGCTATTATGCTCTAATTGCCTTGATTGTTGTGGGTTTTTTTTGCAATTTAGCCGTTTCGGCCGAAAGAGGAGAAATAATATCTGCTGATACCAATTTTCAGTTTTATGGTGGCTCCAATTTTCATTCGTTTCAAGGGCGAATTAATAAATTTAAAGGTTTTATTTTTTCTGATTCTAAAGATGTTAAAAATGTAAATTATATTCAACTGGAATTTGACCCATTTTCTTTTTCTACTCAAAACACCGCGCGTGACGAAAATATGCGCAAGGTTTTATCTTCTAGTGTTGTTCAATTTCGTTCAACCAATGTTTTGCTTTCGCATGATGGTGCTTTTGTTGATATTACGGGGCGTTTAATTATTAAAAATGTTTCTAAACGGGTGGTTTTTACGGCTTTATTAAGCAAGCCTTCGGCCAAAACAGTTAAGGCTACTGGCAGTTTTTGGATTAAGCTTTCTGATTATAATTTAAAACCACAAGCCCCCGGATTTATAAGACTCAATGATAAGGTGCAAGTAAAATTTCAAGTGGTTTCGACTTGGCCTCATTAAATCAAGCAAAAAGTTCTCTCTTAACATAAACGTCGGATTTCCCTGCAAATTACCTAAAACTTAAGTAATATCCCTAACTGGCTCAGTATTTTTCTTTAGAGACGGGCACTAAGACTTTATAAGTTGATTTGGAGAGCTAACTATTATGAGTCTTATTTTTCAAGGTAGCATTACTGGGCCAGCCGTTTATTCAGACAGTTATTCAAATAATCAAGTTGCTTTGGCTAGTGCTAATGAAAATGGTAATCAAACTCAAGTAAAAAATAAACCAGCTGGAAACCAGCAAATACAATCAAATGCCAATGGTGGAATGTCTGGTAGTTTGCAGAGTCTTAATAAGGCAAATGCGGCCGTTGCCTTAGATACACCTACATATAATCCAAATATTGCGCCTACACGAGTGGGCAATGTAACGGGTTCGGCTGGTATTCAAAACACCATAGCGGGTCAAGTTTCAGCACAAGGAAATGGAGTTAATACTCAAGGTCAGCTTGCAAACGGCCAAATGGTTGCCGCTCCAAATGTAAATGTTACGACCCCAGCTAGTCCTTTTGATTTTAGTTCTTCTGGCAGTTTTGCGGCTCAGGGCAATAATAAAGCTCAACAACTTTTAAAACAAATATTTGCTAAATTCAAAAAGGGTTCAACTCAAGCCCAACTTAAAGTGTCTGTAGCTCCGCAAACACAAGTTTTTAATTCTTACGGTTTAGAGCAAGTTGGTTATTCTGCCCCAACACCTAATCCAACTAGTTTTGGAGTTACTTCGGCGGCTGAAAGCAATCAAGGAATACAATTTAATACGGCTGGAAACACGTCAGCACAAATACAAAGCAATAGACCAGGTTCACTTCAAACTGGCAATAGTTTAGCTTTAGGTACGCAGGCTGGGGTTGGTAATTCTTCTTATTCACTTATTGCAATTGCTTAAGCCAGTCAGTAATGAAGGGAAATTCTTCCGCAAAATCAATCGTGTGTCCTTTGGCAAATTGCTTTTCTTGAACCGTCAAACCCAAAGAGCTTAAGGAAGCAATACTGGCTTGAGTAACCTCAGGGCGCACCATTTCATCATACTTACCATATGTTATTAAAATATTTTGCTTAGGGGCAAAAGCCGAAATTTCTTTTTGCGGAAACAAATAGCCACTAATTCCACAAATGCCCGCAAATAAGCCAGAATAGCTTAAAGCCAAAGTTAAAGACATTACACAACCTTGCGAAAAACCAAATAAAATAATGTTTTCGCTCAGCCAACCTTCTTGCTTAAGTTCTTCTAAAAGGGCGGTTAAAAGCTTAAGGCTTCTTTGTATGCCCGTTTGTTGGTCGCCGCCGTCGAGGTCATACCAAGAAAAACCATCACCATAAGGGTCGGGGGCATTGATAAATAAATAATTAAAGCTCGGTAAATTTAATTCTTCTTTGAGCCAATAATAACCATTTAAGCTGTCTCCTAGGCCATGAAGAACAATTATCAGCTTTTTAGAATTAGCTTGCTCCGCTGGCGTAAATTTAGTTTGAAGAGTGGTTTTAATTTGCATAAAATAATCTAATTATAAAACAGCCGTTTTTAGCATCAGTTCAACTAATTGTTCATATTCAATTCCACCTGCTTTGGCTTGGGCTGGCAAATCGCTTGTTTCAGTCATACCAGGTAAAGTGTTTACTTCTAGGACAATTGGTTTATTGGTTTTTTCGCAAATTATCATATCTACTCGCCCAAAGCCAGAACAGCCTAAAGCTCTAAAAGTTTTAATGGCAATTAATTCAATTTCTTTTCTTTGTGCTTCATCAAATGGGGCTGGCAAAATAAATTTGGTCATTCCTTTCGTATATTTAGCCTCTAAATCGTAAAATTCATTTTTGCTTTTTAATTCCAAAATTGGCAAAACTTTTAATTCTTTTTCAATTTGCAATAAACTAACGGTAATTTCTCTTCCGAGAATATATTCTTCAATCATCCAGCCAGAAGCCGATGAATAATATTCAACCATAATTCCTTCTAATTCTTGTAAATTGTTTATTTTTCTTATACCAATGCTAGAGCCAGATTCTAGTGGTTTAAGCATAATAGGAAAATTTACTAAGTTTTTATCTACATCACGTAAAAGGCAACCGGGCGAAACTTGGATATTGCTAGATTTTAAAATTTGCTTGGTAAAATGCTTATTCATACAAACAGCGCTAGCCAAAACCTTGGAACCAGTATAAGAAATTTTGCGCCACTCAAGCATTCCTTGCAATTTGCCATCTTCACCAAAGGCTCCGTGCGTGCACAAAAAAGCAATATCAATTTCTTCAGAATTATTTAATTGGGCAATTTGATTACTTTGCTCTAAATCTAAAAGCGAAACATTATAACCTAAGCGATTGAGAGCATTAAAACAGCCCCGCCCAGAGCGCAAAGAAATTTCTCTCTCGTCTGAGATGCCGCCAGCCAATACAACTATTTTAGAATTTTTCAGCATGATAATTAAGTTTTAGATTGTTTAACCTTTAAGTTCGGCAAGTTTAGAAAGATTAGAAGTTTGTTTTGTACGATAAATAGCAATAATTAAAGCCAAGCCAAGAGCCGCTTCGGCCGCCGCAATTGCCATTACAAATAAAGCAAATATTTGCCCGCGTACAAAGGTTAAGTCTGTAAAGCGAGAAAAGGCAACTAAGTTTATATTAGCGGCATTAAAAAGTATTTCAAGTGAAATTAAAGTTTTTAAAACACTTTTGCTCGTCAAAACTCCATATAAGCCCACGCAAAACAAGGCCGCTCCGAGGCTTAAGAACTTGGTTAAAAGGCTAGCTTGCAAAAGTGTAAATAGCCAGAAAACTACCAAACAAAGAGTAATTAAAACTATTTTAATAAAATTATTCTTAGGCATATGCGTTTCTTAAACTTGTTTCTTCGACAACAGAATAGCACCAATAAAGGCAATTAGCAAAAGAACTGAAACCAATTCAAAAGCCAAAACTTGCTCAGATAATAAAACGTTTCCAATCATTTCGAGTGAATTTGGCATGAATGGTGTTTTTTGACGAGCAATTTCTATATATTGAATTAAGGCATTCACTCGGGCTGGTGGAAAAGGTGGCGAAGGCGTTAAAGCTGAAGACAAACCAATAAATGAATAACTCATCAAAATAAAAGAGAAAAATGGCAAAGCAAAGCGGAAAAAATACGGAAAAACTTTATGTATATAAACAAAAGCCCCAAAAGCAAGCCCAAAGCCAATGATTATTATCCAAATATTGCCTAAAGCAAAAGCAAATCTGGTTAATACTAAAGAGGCCAAAAGTAAAACGATCGAAAATATTTTATGAAAACTACTGGCAAATTCTTTTTGGTTTAAATCATCTTCTTTGGGTTCTTCGGCATTATCAAGCGTTCCTGCCAAAAGCATAATCGCAAAAATTACCACCAAAGTTATACCAACGGCATAAATTAAAATTTGCGAGGCGGCCACCAACTCAGCACCAAGCGAAAAATAAAGTAAGGCAATTGCGCCAAAACAACCAATTAACATAAAACCAGCTCTCACCAAATTCGGTTGAAGAACTACCAAAATAGCGCTTAGCAAAATAATTGAACTCAAAAAGAAAAATAAAGGATCTGAAATAATTTGTTTTTGCAATAGCTGAATAATTTGGGCAAAAATTTCCATTTGTTTAATTAATTTGGTTTGTAAACTTTACTCTTCGTCTTGTATTTTATGACGACCTTCGAGCAAAGATATTTTTTGTCTAGTATAACCTTTCTTGACGCTTCCGTGAACTTTGCCCAGTGGAATATTTTCGAGATTTTCGAGATATTTTTGCAAAACCGAACGTCTTGTTACCAAATTAGCTTCTTCAAATTGCAAAATTAACTTTAAAAAAGAATATAAAGCCAAGTCGGCAATTGTAATTTGCGAACCAGTTAAAAAAGGCATTCCTTCGGCATTATTATTTTCTAAGCGGTCAGAAATCCAAGGTAATAATTCTTCATCGAGGCGTTTATAAGCATTAATTAAAGCTTTTTGTTTGCTATGACAAAAACTTGCATAATAATGAGAACGTTCTTTTTTAAAAATTTCAAGGCGTGCTCTATTAATTAAACTTTCATCTTCTTGTGTCCATTTTTTGCTGGCCTTGAGTAAATTATTTTTGTTTAAAAACAGAAGTTTATAATAAGGTTGTCTAAAAGCTTCATCAATCCAGTCTTCTAAAAAAGTAATTTCGGAATGTAATTTGGCATTTTCACCACCGAACAAAGGATGTTCAGGAAAAACACTATCAAGTAATTTTGTAATTGCGGTAGAATCGCCCAGCCAAGTTTCTTCAAGGCCTTGTTTATATTGTATTTTGACTTGAGGTACAGCCGGAAAACCAGTTTTGGCCTCTAGTTTTTTAAGAATACTATAAGAATAAGGATAAATTTGTGTTATCGAATATTCTAAATCATGATAAGCCAAAAACTTGTATTCAAAGGCCAATTGCGCTTTTAAAGAATAGGGGCAGAATTCCCAAGTGTGCAGGTCAAAATAATTGGTGGGATATTTGAGTTTAACCTTAATGGTCGTAACATCTAGGTTTGAATTTTGTTGAATTGTAATGCTCATTTGTTTTTCACCTCTTGAGAATCGCCGTAAACAACTTTAGGTTTAAAATTCTGACTTTCTTCTAAGCTGAGTTGACAATAACTAACAATGATAATTAAGTCGCCAACCGAGCAAAGACGAGCGGCCGCACCGTTAATTTGAATAACCTTGCTTCCTTTTTCGCCTTCAATAGCATATGTTATAAAACGATTGCCATTATTAATATCAAAAACATGCACTTGTTCATATGGCTTTATATCGGCTTTCTCCAGCAAATCAGAATCAACCGTTATACTTCCTTGATATTCTAAATTAACCGAAGTAATGGCGACTCTATGTATTTTTGAATGGCAAAAAGTTCTTAACATAAATAAAAAGAAAACCAAAAAGCTTGCCTTTTATCTTAGCCTAATTAATCTCAAGAATCAAACCTTTTAGTACAAAGGCATTTAAATTGGTTCAAGAAAGCGCAAAACTTTCCTATAAATACTGGCTTAGATTAATATTTAGCTAAACTAATTTAAAAAAATAATGAGTAAAATTTATGATGTTGCCGTAATTGGAGCTGGCCCGGTTGGAATGATGGCGGCTTTTTATGCCAGCACCCGGGGTTTAAAACCAATTTTGATAGATGTGCTTGACACCATGGGCGGCCAATGTAGCACACTTTACCCCGAAAAAAATATTTATGATATTGCTTCGCATTCAAGCTGTACTGGCCTAGAATTAACCCAAAAACTAACCGAACAATTGAATCAGGTTGAACATGAAACCGCTTTAGGAACTTCAATTAAAAGCTTAAAAAGAGATCATGAGCAAATCTGGAATTTAATTACGGCCGAAGAAAAAACTATAAAAGCCAAAGTTATAATTATTGCAATTGGTAAAGGTGCTTTTGAACCTCGTAAATTAGATGTTGCGGGCGAAGATTTAAAAGGTATTTTTTATACAGTCAAAAAATTAGATGTCTTTAAAAATAAAAAAGTGCTTATTGTAGGCGGCGGAGACAGTGCCATGGATTGGTGCTTAGCCCTTAAAGACATTGCTTCGAGCTTAACACAAATTCACCGTAGCGACAAATACAGAGCGCATGGCGGAACAATTAATCAAGTAAAAAGTGCCGCAGATGCTGGTGAATTGAGCATGAAACCTTTTTATGAAATTCAAGAAATAAAAGGCCTAAACGGCGAAGTACGAGAAGTTACCATTTTTGACAATCGCACAAAGACCCAAGAAACTCTTCCCATAGACAATATCATTATAAGTGCTGGCTTTTTAACCAATTTAGGAGAAGTGCAAAACTGGGGCTTAGAAATTGTAGACAATAAAATTTTGGTCAATCCTCAAGCGGGTTATGCCACCAATTTAGCGAATGTTTTTGCAATCGGGGATATTGCTCATTTTGAAGGCAAAGTCGAATTAATTATAACTGGTTTTGGCGAGGCGGCCACAGCGGCTTATTATGCTTATAAGGCTATTAATGGAGATATTAAAGGAGCGGCTTGGTGTGCAAAATTGCCTAAATAAAATTGCTTTTGGTCTTTTAATTTTATTTTTGATTAGTTTATTTTTTTCACCAACGGCGGTTTCGATATTTTTTATTTTGGGTTTGGTTTTTTGGTTTGTTTCACAAAATTGCCGACCAAAGGCTATAAATGCTTTCGATCAAATTATTATTTTGCAAATTGTTTTTGCTTTTATTTTTTATTTTTTGCATTTCAAAACCGAAAAACCTTTTTTAATTTTTTTGAAAGACAATTTGCGCTTTTATTTGCCGTGGTTTTGGTTTAGTTTGAGCTTTGCCAATTTACCTAATAAATACAAACACTTAAGCCAATTTTGTTTTGTTTTGGCTGGTTTTATAATTGGTCTAATTGTTTGTTTGCAAGCTTTGGGTTTGCCAATTGGTGAATATCATCTTAGACTTTCGGGTTTTTTAAGCCAACCTTACACCACTAGCGGTTTATTATTGATTGGTGTTTTTATTAATTTAAGTTTATTTAAAATATTTGGCCGCCTTAAAAATAAAGTTTTTTCTAAGTTTTTAGTTTTAAGTTTAATTTTGCATATTTTGGCTTTAATCTTAATCAGTCAAAGAGCAGTTTGGTTGGCTTTATTGGCTGGAATTGGTTTTTATATTTTGTTTAACTTAAAAAAAATCCCGGTCAAAACAAGTTTGGGTTTAGGTTTTGGTTTTGCCAGCACTTTGCTTTGGGCTTATTTGTTTTTAGAAAAATTTAAAAATAAAATCCAAAATTCTTTTAATTTGCAAAATGATAAAGCTGGTTTTGGTTGCCGAATAGCAGTTTGGAAATTAAATTGGCAAAGTTTTTTAAAACAGCCTTTAATTGGGCAAGGACAAGCCGTCAAATATCAATGCTTCTATCAAGAATTAGGCCATGCGCATAATATTTTTTTACAACAACTCGTCTTAAACGGCTTATTGGGCTTTTTTGTTTGGCTTAGTTTGTGGGTGGTGGCTTTTTATCAATTAGGGCAAAGATTTAAACAAAACTTACCTTATTTGGCTTGTTTAATTGCTTTATTGGCAGAAGGTTTATTTGAAAATTGGTATGGAGACAGCGAAGTACAAACCGCTTTTTTCTTTTTATTGGCTGGCGCTTTTTAAGGTTTTTGGCAATTTGGGCAAAAGTGAGTTCCTCTTTGGGCAAGCTTTATATATTGAATTTTTTCGCCACAAATTTTGCAGTTTTTTTTCTTTTGGCCATAAACAAATAATTGCAAAGCATATTCGCCTAAATTGCCTTCGGTGTTTACATAATCTCTAATCGTGGTTCCGCCTGCTTCAATTGAGGCTTTTATAATTTCTTGAATTGATTTATATAACTTTTGTATTTCATTTTTATTAAGCAAATTGGCTTTTTTGTTTGGATTAATACCGCTCGCAAATAAGGCTTCATCAGCGTAAATATTGCCAATTCCCGAAACCACTTTTCTTTGATCTAATAAAATCGCTTTAATTGAGCCTGAACATTTTTGCAAACTAAGTTCAAAGTGTTTTAAGGTAAAAGCTTTTTCAAGTGGTTCTGGAGCTAAAGCCAAATTTGGAACTTGACTTGAGCTTTCATATAAATTCATTCTTCCAAAAGCTCTTAAATCTTTAAAGCGTAGCTCTAGGCCATTATCTAAAACAAAAATTACATGTATGTGTTGTGAAAGTTCGGTTTCGGATTTCTGAATTAAAAAAGCTCCAGACATCTTCAAATGAACCAAAAGCACTTGCCCACTTTCAAGTTCTAAAAATAAATATTTGGCTTTGCGGCTTATATTTTTAAAAATGCCATTAGTTAATTTTTCAGTAAACTCATCAGCCGAGAGATTTTGAATTGTTTTAGCCCTATTGATTATAATTTTTTTGATTTGGCGACCAATAATATTCTTTTCAAGGCCTCTTCTTACGGTCTCTACTTCTGGGAGTTCTGGCATTATTATAAAAATAAAAACAATTTCTTTGATCTTAACACCAGTCCTCTCTACCTGCAGCAATGGCGTTAAGTTAAGTGGAATCCCTGACTCAAAGGAGACTAGCGAAGTCAGAAAAACGAGATTTTAGTGAATTAACCTCGTTTGTTTTATAGAATGCGTTAATATAAAATACCATATAATCTTATTACGAAGTCTCATTTCATTTATGCCATATCTTTATATATACGGTAATCAACTTAAGCCAGTTCGTAAAATACAGCCAATTGTCATAAAAACAAAATTGCCTCCTGATAAATTACTCAACTTATGGAAAAACAAAAACGATGAACCGTTTATTGTAACTGAGATGGCTCATGACAAGCTTAGTTCTTTACAATTACCTCCGAATTTGTATAAACTTTCGGGTATTGCCAATGGTTGCATTTTGGACAGTCTCAAGGAAGGCGATTGCATCCCTATATCAAGCTATTGGAAAATATTTATAAAATGTGATTTTCAAAACTTTAATATTAATTCTAAATTTAATAAAGCCAATTTGCATGACACCATAGAACAATATGAAGAAGCTATTGCCCCAATAATGGAAACATTTCCTCAAAACATGCAAACAAAAGAAGTAAAAGAAGTTTTTGTTGCAGTTGCCGAGGCTACTGAAGAATGCTTGTTTTTATTGGGAAAGCCTACTCAAGACTCTTCAGCACGTGCAAATAGTTTTAACAGTTATGGTAAGGAGCTTGGAGCCAAAATAAAGCCTCTTTCTGATTGCAAAAACAATTCTTTATGTGCAGAGTATTCAATATTATTTAAGCATTTGCTTGATAAACTAGGAGTTCAATCCACCTTCTGGATGGGATCTGTAGGGGAAAATCAAAACCCACATGCTTTTTTAAGTTGCTTGGGAGGCAAAATCATTATTGATCCTTTAGGTTCAATCGAGCAACTTGATCAAGATTCTGGCTCTTTACCATTAATATTATTACCCAGCAAACCTTTCACAATACGAACACTCAATGAAAATTCTTCTCATTCAATTGCTTGCCGAGATTTATTTGGATCCTTTTATCAGACACCAAGAGATCAAATCTATGGTATTTGACAATCAGCAGCTAGCCCAATTTAGCCATTTGACGAACATGAGTAATTTCTTTTTCTTTAGCCATGAAAGAAGAGCCTTGAAGCCATGTTCATTGTTTTCAAATTGACCTCTTCGATCATTGATGAAAACATCAAATTTGTCTTTTGAGACATCGATTCCAAGATAGTTCATTGTTTTTTTGTGTTAGAATAGTTAGAGCTAATCTGTCATCTCCACCTCGTAAATGCGGCTTTAGGTGGGGTTTACTTCAGTTGAGCCAAAGGGCTTTTAAATTGAAATTCTCTAGAAAACAGACTCTCTCAATTGGTTATTTCAGAGTTTTGTACCGTAGTCAGTTCTGAAAGTTAAAATAAACTTAAAATTTATTTGGAGCATTGCTTTAATCAAGCGAAAACCGCAAGAATCTCAAGAATGTAGCAATTTAGAGGAACAACTAA
This sequence comes from Candidatus Caenarcanales bacterium, assembly GCA_947494115.1. Classification (GTDB taxonomy): domain Bacteria; phylum Cyanobacteriota; class Vampirovibrionia; order Caenarcaniphilales; family Caenarcanaceae; genus CANLTT01. The sequence continues at coordinate 24,798 of CANLTT010000001.1, read as the reverse complement.
GACAGATAATGGCACTTGAATCTGCTTGTAAAAAAATCAATCTTCTGTCTGGTGGAATCCCTATCTTCCTCTTTACTTACCAGCCAAAAGCTCTTTGATCGGGTGAAGCTATAGCCGTATTATTGGAGTCATTACGATGAAAAACTCTTTGAAGCCAATTGCCATTTGGTCTTTGAGAGCCACCAATACCATTTAAAATATTCATAACGCTTGACTGTGGTTTTCCAGCTTCGGGATTATAACCAGTCATTGAATTAGGGTTTAAAACAACTTCGGGGGTTCTGCGATATGGGTAATTATTGGGTTCGCCATAATTTACGCTATTTCTTTGAACCATTTGGGGCGGCTGTCCATAAACTGGTTTATAAGCGGTATAACTGTTTGCTCCATAACCAACCATTGGATCCAGCGGCATGGTTTGCGGATAATAGCCTTGGGCTGGGCTTGAATAAGTTTGAGCTTGTGGCGGAGCATAATAAGGATTTGCTTGAGCTGGCATTGGTTGAGGCATTGCCGATTGGCCTGTCAAATAAACGCCATTGCCTTGCGCATAATTAGAGGGGTTTTGCTGAGGCATAGTGTTGGCATTACCTAAAGACAAGCTTGTGCTGGCGGGACTCATGACAGCTTGTTTTCCATATGCGCCCGAATAAGCATCAGAGGCAAAACCAGCTTGCCCTAATAGACAAAGTGAAAACAAAAAGCTCTTTAAAAATTTATGTTTCATGATGATTTATTTATATAGGTTATGCCCCGCAAGCTAATTTTTATCACTTATTAAAGCTCTCTTTACTTAAAACTTTATAGTAAGCAATATGAAAACCAACTTTCAGTATAAAAACAATTTTCCTAGTTTAAAAAGAAGCTCTATTTACTTAAAAAGTTCCCCTAATTATTCAAACATAGAACTGACAGTGTCTCGGTTGTGAATACGGCAAATGGCCTCTGCAAGTAGTGGTGCAACTGAAATTTGTTCTAATTTTGAAATTTGGCGTTCAGGCGCAACTGGAATAGAATTGGTTCCAATTAATTTTTTTATGGGCGAGTTTTGAATATTGCTGGCACCATTACCCGAAAGCAATAAATGAGTGGCGCAAACATAAACATCACGGGCTCCTTTTTCTAAAAGCAATTCGCTCGCTTTGCAGACTGTGCCCGCTGTGTCAATAATATCATCTACAATTACGCAAGATTTGCCTTTAACATCACCAATTAAATTAAAAACTTCAACGGTATTTTTGGTGGTATGCGAACGTCTTTTATCTATGATGGCAAGCGGTGCTTCGTCTAATCTTTTGGCAAAAGCTCTGGCTCTGGTAACACCGCCAACATCTGGGCTTACAACCACCAAGTCATTTAAGTTTAATTCTTTGATATGTTGCGCCAAAACTGGGCTTGCAAACAAATGATCAACTAAAGTATCAAAAAAGCCCATTATCTGCGTAGCATGAAGGTCTAGGGCTATAATGCGATGAACGCCAGCTGTGCACAAAAGATCGGCAATAAGTTTGGCCGTAATTGGTTCTCGGCCTGTGGCTTTGCGGTCTTGGCGAGCATAACCAAAATAAGGCATTACAACATTAATTCGCTCAGCACTAGCTCTTTTTAGGGCATCAGTTAAAATTAATAATTCCATTAAGCTTTCGTTGACGGGCGGACAAGTTGGCTGAATAATAAAAACATCATCGCCACGCACACTTTCAAGAACTTTTACATAAAGCTCACCATCAGCGAAAGGTGAAATATTTACTTTGCCCAAAGAACTGCCTAAATAAGAAGCAATATCTTGAGCTAAAGGGGCATTTGCTCGACCAGAAAACAATTTAACTTCTGGGGCTGTCCAGTGAAATTTATTATAAGCTTCCACTTCAATTTGCTTCTTAACACCACATTCTGATGACATGAATAAATACAAAATTTAGTATCAATTAGTTTAGCAAAGTGAAGCCAGTTTTAGATTTGTCTTGTGGTTTTTAGATTTTCAAATTAAAGCTAAGATTAAGCAAGAGACCTTAAATAATTAATTAAAAATGAAAAAGAAAATTCTCCTGCTTTCGGTATTATCTAGCTTTTTGCTGATTGCCAATAATTCTATTTTTTCTATGGGTTTTCTTGGCCCCAAAACAACAACAGAGTCTTCAACTGAAATCAAAACAACTGAAACTAGAATAAATTTGCCGCCGATTTCACGACAAAATGTTATTCCATCATCTTCAAGTAATACAGTTGCTTCTGTGCCTCCAGCTCAAACACCAAGCACACCAACTACGCCAACCACCACACCGACCACAACTTGTAAAGCTGGCAAATTAAGCAGTTTAAGCAATTATAAAGGCAGTGAAGGCAAATATAAATCAGTAACTTCGGGTGATTATATTTATTATGCTGGTTATCAACAAATGACAAAAGATGACCAAGATGCTTTTGCGATCAAAGCCGATAAACAAGGCAATGTTTGTTGGAATAAAAGATTAACTGGCGGTGGCAGTAAAAGCACTCCAGATGAAAAATGCACTGGCGGTGTAGCTCTTTTGAAAGAAAATGGAAAAGAGTTTATTTATTTAGCCTGCACAACCGATGGTGGAAGTTATACTGGCTTTATTCCTCCAGCTTCACCTGTTCCGTTTCAAAAAAGCTATGGTAATGGTGGCGGGCCAGCGGCTTCTTATATTGCAAAACTAGATGGTGCTACTGGAGCTCAAGTTGCTGGAACTTATTTAAGAGGAACCTTGAGTAGCGGAAAAACAAATACGATTAAAATTACAAGTATAAAAGTAGACTCTAAAAAAGTTGAATTGGTAGGAGAAACAGCGTGGGGAGCACCTACTCCATCTGGGGTGAAATGCAAAGGTGGTTCTTATAATGCTACTTTATCGCTTAATTTATCGACACTGCTGACTGCTAAATGTGGTGGTGGAGAGCAAACACTTTAATTTAATTTTGTTAAAATAATTTCTAAAATTTGATTTGGTTGTAAATTGTCGGTTTCTATGGTTAAATCAGCAATTTCAGCATATAAATCTTCTCTTTGCGAAAGAATTTTTTGAATTTTATTTAGTTTTTCTTCTTCGGTATTAGCTTTTAATAAAGGTCTTTCAGAATCGGTTTTTATTCTTTCATAAATAGCCCAATGAGAAGCCTTAAGCCAAAGAATAAAGCCTAAGTTTTTTAAGATTTTACGGTTTTCTTCTTTTAAAATAAGGCCGCCACCCGTTGAAAGCACAAAATTGTTTTCTAAATTTAACAATTGCTGAGTTTCGGCTTGCCTAAAGGTTTTTTCGCCAAACTCAGCAAAAACTTGTGCAATGCTTTTGGCAAAATATTTTTCGAGTTCACGGTCTGAATCAATAAAGTTTAAATTTAAATTTTCGGCTAAAAGCTGACCAATTGTGGATTTACCAGTTCCCATCATACCGATTAATATTAAATTGTTGTGTTTCATGGCAAAGCTAAATATAATTGTTTAGATGATTGAGTTATATCGAATTTATAAAGAGTATAGCAATGGCCAAACCGCTTTAAAAGATGTTAGCTTGCATATTCCCGCTGGACAAATGGTTTTTCTGATTGGTGAGAGCGGCGCTGGCAAATCTACGCTTATGAAGCTTTTATATAAAGCCGAGGATTTTTCTTTTGGGCGTGTTTTAATTGGACGAGTTGACGTAAGCCGCTTAACCGATTATTCAAAACTTAGACGGCGCATCGGCTTGATTTTTCAGGATGCTAGTTTATTGCCGCATTTAAGCGTTTTTGATAATGTGGCTTATATTCTAAGAGCGCAAGGAGCCAGCGAAAGAGAAATTCGTTTTAGAGTTGAAGGTGCTTTAAATGTAGTTGGCCTTTTAGAAAGAGCAAAAGAAATGACACAGCATTTATCTGGGGGTGAGCGTCAGCGTGTTGGCATTGCCAGAGCGATTGTTACTAGCCCACCAGTTTTGCTAGCTGATGAACCGACTGGAAACCTTGATCCAGTGAATTCATTAAAAATATTTCAATTGTTCAAAGAAATTAATGAAAAACTTAAAATGACAATGATTATCGCCACTCACGATCCACGGGTTCATCAGTTAGGCAAAAGAATTGTGCAACTTGGCGGCGGACAAATTATCATGGATACAGAGCCTAGCAATTTACCAATGTTTGGGAGTTTAGCAGTATGATGCGTTTTTTAAGAATGTTAGGCCGTATTTTTGCTGAAGCTGGTTTAGGGCTTTGGCGGAGTGGCTGGCTAAATATTGTAATTATTAGTATTTTAATGTCTACTTTAATTGTGTTTGGCATTATGCTTGAATTGAGCGTTAGCCTCAAAAAAATAGCGGGCAATTTGCTTGGCTCACAAACCGAATTTTCAGTTCACTTAAAAGACAAATCTGATCCGCTAAAAATGGTTACCAGACTTAAACACTTTGGCGAAGTTACTTCTATAAAGCTCACCACCAGACAAGAAGCTTGGGAACAAACTCGCAAACTATTGCAAATTGAACTGGATGATTCTTTGAATGATATGCCAAATACGCTTACTATTCGGGTTAAAAGGCCTCAAGATGCCGCTCCTTTGATTCGCAAAATAAATAGTTGGCAAAGTGAAATTGAACATATTAGTTATGCTCCTACCATGGTGCGCAAATTGAATGTCGTGAAGCATTTATTAATTTTGCTGGGCACTTTTATTTCTACGCTTTTAGCGGCCGCTACTTTTGTAATTAATTTTAATACAATTGAGCTGGTGATTAGAGCACGCAAAGAGGAATTAAGCTTATTACGTTTTATGGGTGTTACTAATTGGTTTATTCGTGGGCCTTTTATTTTGCAAGGAATTTTATATGGTTTAGTTAGCTCTCTGACAGCGGGTTTTATTTTGCTTACAATTGATGCCATTGCAAGATATAATTGGCAAAAAATAATGTCTCAACAATTTGGTTTGATCGAGCTATTTTGGCCTAGTGCTGATGAGCTAACTCAAATTTTGATAATTTTAACTTTAACTGGTATTGCTTTTAGCAGTTCAAGCAGTTTTTGGGCAACAGAGAGAAGAATGGGCGTTTAATTATGGAACTTATTGACTAATTGTAAATTGTAGTTTATGCTTCGGATGAACTATGAAATCGCAAAAAAATTGGTTTAATAAAATATTTCAGAAAGAAAAAGAGCTTGCTCCATTTTTGCAAGAAGTTCGAATGCAGAAACTGGCAATTATAGAGAGAAAAAATTGCTTTTTATTTTTCTTGAATTCTGAATTGGCCTCTTTAAAAGACCAAATTGAAAACCAATTAGCGCAAAAAAAAATTATTAGTCTGCAAGTTTCCGAACATTATGGGCTTTTTTATTTTATACAAAATTTTTTAAATGATATTCCCTTAAAGGTTCATCTTAGGCTTGTAAACGTTTTTAAAGATGCCGAAGCAATCGCTTTAATTTTGCTTAAAGAGCTTGAACAAAAACCAGCCATAGAACCTTTAGAACAATTAGAAAAGTTTGTAAAGCAAAATAAAGTAATATTTGTTTTAGAAAATATTAAAAATCTTCCTTTAGACGAATTAAAAATCCTCTTAGAAAGCCTAAAGTCGGCACAAGTAATTTTAATAAATTATAATAAAACTTATAATATTACTTTAGATAATTTATATAATATCGAAATTTTGCCTTTAAGTAGTGAAAGAGCTGGTGAATTTGCGCTTGGAATGCTCAAACTGCGCAATGATTTAATTTTAACTTCGGCAGATAAAAAAGAAATAATTAGTTTAATTAATAATTGTGATAAATTTCCTGAAATAATTTTTATGGCTTTAACAACTTTACAAAATAGTTCTAGTTCTTCTTTGGGAGCTTATACTAAAAAAACCCAAAATCTTTTAGCATATTTATTACAAAAGTATTATCCGCCCGAAATTAATTATTTATTGCAAATAGCTTCTTATTTACCTTCTTCGGGTTTTACCGTTAATGATTTATTTGTATTATGCAGTTCTTTTATCTCATCAAAAGAGGAATTTCAAATAGTTTTATTCTTTTTAGAAAACACTTTTTGCTTGCGTAAAATTAATGATGTATATCAAATTCCAGATTATTTAAAGCAATTTTTAGCAAACAATTATTCACAAAACTTAGTTTCTATTAATAATCTTTTGGCTCGTCGTATAGAAAGCAATTATTTATGGAAAGAAAAAACAATTTGGATTACCCAGTTAGAGCAGGCTTTGACTATTTTAGATTCTATTTGTAAACAAAAAAACTTTGCCACAAATCAATATTTAATTTTATATATTCAAGCAATTTTACTCGAATTGGGTTTTTGGAAAATAGTACAAAATACTTTTATTCCACTTTGCCAAGATGCCATTAAAAGCTCAGAGAATAATGAAGATCGTGGTTTTTGGTATAGCTTGCTTGGTTTATCATATTTAGGTATTTCGAGATACAAAGATTCTTTAAAACAATTAGATTTGGCTTTAAATTCATTTCAAAAGTCGCTTAAATTCTACGATCCGCAAAAGCAACCCAAAAGATATAGTTTTGTTTATCAGAATATTGGTTTAATTCAATATGAAATTTATCAAAATAATAATTCACCAGCTACTTTAAAATTATCACTCAAAGCTTATTACAAAGCTCTCAATGAAGAAGAAAATTCAATTACGATTCGCCGTTTACTTGCCCAAAATTATTTAGAATTAGCCAAATATGAAAAACCAAATGAAAACTATCAAAAGTGTTTTGCGCTTTACAAGCAAGCCTTAAGCCAAAATTCTTTAAATAATTCCTCTCAACGTTTAATTCATTTAGAACTAGAAAATTTATACAAAAAACTTAATACCAAAGAAACAGACTCTCTCAAAGCCCAAATCAAAGAAATTCTTTCTACTGCCAAAAGTTTATAATAATTTCAGCTTACGCAAAATAATACCCAGAGAATAGTCTATTCAGCCAAATTGACCAGCAACAAGTATGATTAAATCAATCAAATAAAACTAAGCTGTTATTAACAATTACTATTCTTTTAATTTAAGCTAATGTCTAATCAAATCAATCCAAATCTAAGCCCATTTGAAAAACAAGTTCTCTTCGACAAAGCCACCGAAGCACCTTTTAGCGGAGAATATGACAAACATTTTGAAAATGGAATTTATACCTGTAAAAACTGTGGCAATTTGCTTTATTATAGCCGTGATAAATTTAATTCTGGTTGCGGATGGCCAGCTTTTGATGATGAGGGCGTGGATAGCGTAGCTAAAATCCCTGACAAAGATGGTCGAAGAATTGAGATTATTTGTAATTATTGCCAGTCTCATTTGGGTCATGTTTTTGCGGGTGAAAAATTAACACAAAAAAATATTAGACATTGCGTAAATTCAAGTAGTTTGGATTTTATTGAGGCTGAAAAATTAGAAACCGTAATAGTTGGAGCGGGCTGTTTTTGGGGAGTGGAATATTGGTTTAAAAAACTGGCAGGAGTATTATCAGCTGTCAGTGGTTATAGCGGTGGCAGTCTTGAAAATCCTAATTATGAGCAAATTTGCACTGGAAAAACTGGCCATTTTGAAGTGGTAGAAATTTTATTTAATAAGCAAAAATTAGATTTAGAAAAGGTCTTAAAATACTTTTTTGAAATTCACAACTTCGAGCAACAGAACGGCCAAAGTCCAGATTTAGGTGAGCAATATGAGTCGGTAATTTTTTATCAAAATGAAGAGCAAAAACAGGTCGCAGAAAATTTAATGCAAAAATTACTTAAAATGAATTATCAGCCAGCCACCCAAATTCTATCGGCCAAATCATTTTATCCAGCCGAAATTTATCATCAAAATTATTATCAAAAAACTCTAAAAAAACCCTATTGCCATTCTTATAAGCAAATTTTTCAGGTTTAACAAATCAAGTTTTTGAATCACTTCACTGAACGCCGCCAATCAAAGAAATTCTTTTTAGTCTGGAAAATTTATAATAATTTCTTGCTCTGGATTTTGTACTAAATTAAATTCTTGGCTTCCCTTTTCGGCGACAGCTAAAGCTGGATTTTGCTTGATTGTTTTTAATTCGGATAACATTTTTTTATTTTGCGCTAAAAGCATGGCCTCTGAAGATTGCAAGTCTTTGAGCTGAATATAGCTTTTTGCAATATGCCACGTATTACTAAAAGCCCCTCTCCAAGCTTGCAAAGATAAAACTAACAAAAAAACAAATAAACAAAGCTGGCGTGTAATCTTCATAAAAATAAAGAGATTGTTTTAAACTAAAAGTTCCTTTGCGGTTTTTACTAATACGGGCTGAAAGCGTGGCATAATCTCGGCGGCGGTTTTAAGACCATAAACACCATATTCTTGACGCAAATGCAAGCCAGCATTCAAATAACCCAAAACAGTTCCATTCACATTAGCGGCCATAGTGGTTTCATCGCCAAGCGTAAAAGTATGAGTTGAAACCTTGTTCTGATAAGTGATTCCAGTTATTTTAACATTAGTCGAAATTGGTTTTTTAGCACTGCGAGTGTCTACAATGCCGCCTACTTTTACTTTGTCAGCAGAACAAATACCAGCAAGCTCAAGCATTATATCGTCTGCGTGCTCCATATCAACCAATTCTAAAATTCCATTACGCTTTTCAAGTTCGGCATCAATTTCGGCTTCGCTCATATTATTTACTTTTTCTACGCTAAAACCTTCAAGGTGGGCAATATCTTCACGGATAGTGGCTCTATAAGCTTGCCAATTTGCAATACCAACCCCAAAAGTAATTTCAATATTTGTAATTTCAATAAAAGACTGAGCCGCCAAAGAAGCCGCCGCCGTAAGCATTCCGGGTGTAGCTCCACAACCAGTTAAATAAAGTATTTTGCGGTTTTTAAGCTCTGAATCTAAAGAATGCAATAGTTTTACGGCAGTTGTGCGTTTGAGAGCATCAACAATTACACCTTCAAAAGCCGAATTGTGAATAATTTGTTTTGTAATATTTGGAATAAATTCATTTGGTAAATTGGGCAAAGCATAAAAAATAGCATCAATATTTTGGGCATTTAAATCTAAAAGTTCTTCAATTGAATTATCAGAAGCTTGCGCCCCCAAAATGCCACTAACTTTTTTTTCACGGACTAAACCTTCAAGGCAATCTAAAGTATTTAAACCTTGGCCATTGAACACAAAACCGCTTTTATCAGCCAAAGCCACCACATTAGCGCAAAGCCTTTTTTGCAATAAAACCAGCATTTCGGCTCCCAAACCGCCAGCCCCTAAAATAGCCAAACGGGGTAATTTTGTTTTTTCAATTGAAGATTTCATAGTAAATATTATTTAAGTTGATTTTCATTTTACCTAAAAATTTTTATTAGAGGTTTTTTTAAACTGCTGATTTGCTTTAAACTTTTTGCGGATTAATGGCTTGCTTTTGTTATATTTAAAACAGAGGGGTTAATAAAAATATGAAAGTACTTCCTAGAGGGCAAGAAGCCAGACAACAATTAGAAGAAAATCTTCACAAAGTACCAAGTAATGATTTAGCTATTAAAATAGAATCTCCTAAAAATAATGGAATAGTAGCTGTAACCACTGGAAACTTAATTAAAAACAAAAAAGGTGAAACTGAGATTGTAAGTGCGGCTCATGGTGCTGTTGATAAAGATACATATCTAAGTGGTAATTCATGGATGGAAGAAAATACAACTGTAACTTTTCAGCAAAAAAGCACAGGCCGAGAAATTGGAAAAGTGGAAAATGCCGTTATAGCGGGAGCCAAAGGTGTTGATATTGGTGTAATTGAAACAGGTTTAAAGTTACCTCAAACAAATACTAAACTTCCTGAGGCTAATTCTATAATACCTACCGACGAAGAACTTCATGTCTCTAGCGGTTTTGGAGGTGGCACACTTAACAAAGACAGAGAAACAGAAATTATAGAAAACACAAATATTCTACCCGCTGAAAATCTTGCGTCCGCAAAAAGCTCTTCTTCAAGCCAAAACCCATCCAAAGAAAATATGGTGGCCTTGGCAAATAATAAAGGTGATAAGAAATTCCTTGAAGGCGATTCAGGCGCAATAGTTACCGATGAAGAAAACACGGCTCACGCTATAATGGTGCAAAAGCAAATTGGTGGGGAAGAGACAGTTTTAGGTTTAGATTTAGGTTCGCAAGAAGTTCAAAATTCAATAAAAAAAGCCTCTGAAGAAGCCGAAAAAGCCGCAAATAAGATTACTCCTTTTTATCGAACCATAAATACTTATGCTTGAAAACTTTTTTGGGTTTAAAACTTTAGTCTAATTATTAATTTAAACCGAATTGCGGCTAGCATTGACATTAGCGGCCAGCGATTTTGTTATTATTTTATGATGAATTTCTTGTTTGTCTGGAAGGCTTAGGGCATAATGCTGAATGACAAGCAAAGGTAAAATTATTTTTTCACGCATAATAATTGAATAACGGCTTACTTCGGCGCATTGCAATAATTCTTCTTGATCTGAAATTTCCTTTAATAAGTCCTCTGTCAGCTTGGCTTCAGCATAAAGCAAATTCCAAAATTCGCCAAACTTGCTATTGTCTTTTAAATAATAGGTTAAAGGAAAATAAGACTTTGATAAACTTTGCATGGCATTGTCTAGAAGAGCCTGAAAGAATAAACAGTTTTTATATAAATTTTTCAAATCTTGCAAATAGCCAACCTGAATGAGCTTTTGCAAACCGCTACCTAAACCATAAAAACCCGATATATTTTGTTTCATTTGAGTCCACGCCCCTACAAAAGGAATAGCCCGCAAATCTTCAAACTGTGCTTTGTCTTTGGCTTTGCGGCGGGCTGGTCTGCTTCCAATATTCAATTCATTATAATAATTTAAAGGAGTTGCTTCTTCTAGATAGGGCAAAAACAATTTATGATTGCGTAATTCTAAATAAGCTTTGTATGAAATGAGAGCCAGTTCTTCAAGTAAGTTTTTTTCGTCAATTGTCATTTCATGGGCTTTTTCAGGAAAAACTTTTTGTTCTAAACCAGCCGTAAAAATTTGTTCAAAATTATATTGTGCCGCCTCATGAATACCAAAGTTTGCCGAAATAGTTTGACCTTGAATGGTTAAATGAATTTGTTCTTGCTCAATAGAAGAACCAAGAGAACGATAAAAACGATGAGTATTTCCGCCGCCACGCGCTGGAGGACCACCTCGACCATCAAAAAATATTACTTTAATTTGGGCTTGCCGAGAAATTTGGGTTAATTTTTCTTTTGCCTTATAAATAGCCCAATTTGCGGCAATATAACCGCCATCTTTGGTTCCATCTGAAAACCCGAGCATAATAATTTGTTCATTGTTTCGCCTCTTTAGATGAGCCTTATAAATTTCATTTTCATATAAAGCTTGCATGGTAATTTGAGCATTTTCTAAATCGTTTATGGTTTCAAATAAAGGTACAATGTCTAAATCTAGCTGTTCAAGCGGCCAATCAGTTTTAGCGGCAAAAGCCATAATCTCAAGAATATTAGCAGGCGATTGAGTATTACTAATAATATAACGGTGCAAACCTTTGAGTCCATTTGTTTTTTGTATTTCTTGCGCAGTTTTTAAAGATTCCAAAACATCTTTAGTATTTTCTGTAAGCTGACCACAAGCCGAATTTGGCTGAAGAGTAATTTGAGTAAGTATTTTTATTTTCTCTTCGGGTTGTAAATTTATATAATTTGGATTTTGGCTTATTTCGGCTAAGGCTTGCCCGTGAATACGGCTATCTTGGCGCAAATCGAGCGAAGCAAAATGAAAACCAAATACTTGCACTTTAATAATTAAACTATTTAATTTATCTAAAAACAAACTTTGATGATTACAAATTAGGTCTTGTTTTAGGCTCTCTAAATCAGCTAAAAGCGCAGAAGAACTTTGATAATCAATTATATTTTCAATTTGACAAATTTCACTTTTCGATTTACTTTGTAGTTTTTCTTCAATTATAAGTAGTTTTTGGGCAATACCATCAAAAGTCAAACGCTTCTTCAAAAGCTGAAGGTCTTTTAGGTATAAATTTAAAATACTATTTTTTAAGATATTAGCTACTTGCTTAGTAATTTCAGCCGTAACAAAAGGATTACCGTCTCGGTCGCCACCCGGCCAAAAACCTAATTCAACCACTGGTTCTTCGAAAAAATGTTTTTGAATATTAGGTAAAGTTTCATAGAATATATTTTCTAAATACCACAATAAACTTTTGGCCTCATCTAAAGGGCTTGGTTTATGTTTATTTCTAAAAGGTGTTTTGCCCATTTGTAAAAGTAAATCTCTTATTTGGGTTAAATCATTATTTTTAATTGCTTGGCTTAAATCGGTGATTATACCTAAAATTGCATTCGGGTAAAACTGCGTAGGATGAGCGGTTAAAACTAGTCGGGTTTTATAATTTTGAATTATTTGCTCAAGTTTTTTTTGTTTATTTTGGGTTTTAATAGTATTCAATAAATTTTCTAAATTACCAATTCCTTTTAAATCGTGGGTTTGATCAAAGCCAGCATCTTCGAGTGCATCAAATAAAACCACTTGTCTTTCGATAAATTGTAAAATTTTAAATAATGTTTTTGTTTTATCTTGAGTATCAGTCAAAAATTTATCAATAATTTCTTTAGGGTTTTGTCCAGCTTCTAGAGCCGCTTTACAATTGCTTGCTAAATAAGATAAATGCGCACCAGTATTTTCAATTTCTTCAAAAGGCAAAGTTAAAAACAAACCATTATAAATCTGATACTTCATGGCTACTAACTCATCAAAAGCCTTTAGCTGAGGATTAAAAATTAAATTATTAGGCAAAATTATAAAGTTAAATCAAACACCAAAAGACAATACTATCACCAAACAATTTATTACAATTTATTATCTTGAGATTATTGTGGCTAATTTAAAACCGATAAAAGTTGCTAAAACACCAATTAAAGGGCTTAAGCAAAAATACGCAAAAGCCTGTAAATATTTTTCTTTTTGGTATAAATTAAATACATCAAGGCTATAACTCGAAAAAGTTGTATAAGAACCTAAAAAGCCAATTATAAAAAAACTCTTAAAAGCCAATTTAGGCATAAAACCCGCAACCAATCCAATCACAAAACAACCAGTTATATTTATAAAAAAAATACCAATTGGGCCAGTCAGCAAAATAGATAAATAATAACGGCTCAAAGCACCACAAACAGCACCAATACTAATATAAACTGGAATCATTCTTTAAGTTTTATTTAATTCTTTCCAAATACTAATTGTTTCAGGAAAAATACTCTCAACTTGTAAAAGCATAGCATTAGCATATTGTTGAATTTCAAATTGGGCATCTTTATGCGCTCTGAGCTTAATAAAATGCAAAAAAGCTCTTAAATTAACTGTCCAATAATATTGAGTATAAGTGGCAAGTGGTAAAACTGCTCTAGCCTGTTCCCGTGCCACCCCAGCGGCCAATAATTTTTTATAAGCTAAATAACTTTCTTTAACCGCTAAATCAAAAATTTCTTTATTATGCTCTTCTTGTTCGCCAAAATCACCTTGAATACTGGCTTGTCTATTGTTTTCGCTTTGTTTTCTAAAAGATTGTGGTATATAAAATTCTTCGGCCGCTTCGACATATCTAAAACTAATTTCATTGATTGAGGCTATTCTGTGCCTTAGCCATTGACGAGCTACAAACAAAGGACATTTAACTAAAAAGGTTAAGCTATTATGCTCAAGCGGCGTTTCATGCTTATTTGCTAGCAAGTATTTTATAAGTTTTTTATCTTTATCTTCAATGCTTTTTATTTGTTTGCCAAAAGAAACACGTGCCGAATTAACAATAGTACAATCATCACCAATATGCTGAATCAAAGAGACAAAGCCGATTTCATCATTCAAACAATAAATCGCATTTTCTGGAGTTTCAATCATGGAATTTAATTAAAATAAAAAGTAATATAGCACTTATCTGATCGTTTTCTACAGCTTATAAACATTAACAAGAATTATTTATTTTTTTAGCTTAAAGCAATTTCTTTATTTTCTAGGCCTAATAATTTTTCTTGTTGAACTTCATCCATAATTTTTTGTAATTTGTCTTTAAGCTCATCGCCAGACTCAGACAAACGAAAATGTTTTTTAAAGGCATTACTGGTGCTTAGCAAAAAGCTTTGGCCAATTTGTTGTTTTTTTATCCAGCCATTTTCAGCCAATTCTTTAATGTGTTCATATGCGCCAGAGCCACGAACTTCAATAATATCGGTTTGTTTTACGGGTTCTTTGAGGGCAATTACGGCTAAAGTTCTTAAAGCACCAATTTTTAAATCGATCGGTACAAAATTTTCGGCCAAGTGCATAAATTCTTCTTTTGGCTCTAAAGCATAACCATTATCTCGGAAATTAATTTGTAAACCGCCCTCTCTAAGCTCATATTCACGAATCAAGTCCATTAAAGCTTTTTTTACTTCGCTTGGGTTTGAGTGCAAGCTTTCAGACAAACTATTCAAAGAAACAGGCTGATTTCTCCAAAACAAAATAACTTCTATTTCTTGCTTGAGAACCATATTTACTTAATTCGGTAAACAATGCGGCCTCGGTTTAAATCATATGGCGTAAGCTCTACAGTAACTTTATCACCTGGTAAAATTCTTATAAAGTTTTTTCTAATTTTGCCTGAAATATGCGCCAAAACGACATGGCCATTTTCAAGTTCGACAATAAACATTCCATTGGGCTTAGCTTCTTTGACCAAACCATCAAATAAAAGTGTTCCTTCTTTGCTGTTTTTAGGATTTGACATATTATATTTTAAGTAAATGTATCAGCTTAAAGCTTAAAAAGCAAGATTTGGCATTTTTATTTATTTTCTGGAATTATTTGAGAATTAATGTTTTTTTGTTTTTACTATTTTTACTATTTCTACTGGTGTCTCAACAGGAAATTCAAAACTTTGAGGCTTTGTATAGAATCCCATTTGCTCAAGCGTAAAAGCCATGGCTACTAAAGTATCAAGAAACACAATTCTTGTTTGCCCATTTCCTGTAACTAAAGGCGGTTCTTCATGTGGTTTAAAAACGACCTGCTGAGTAATGCAACTACCAATGCCTCCTTTTGGTGGTGTTTTTGGTAGTTCTGTTGGTGTTTCTGCGGGTATTTCTGTGGTTTTTCCTATTTGTGGAGCCCTCAGTATTCCTTTATCAAATCCTTGAATTCCTGATAACATTTTCTAGCTCTCTTTTAGTTTGACTTTTCAATATTAATAAGCTCGTCTTTTATTGTACGTTAAAAGTTTATTAATGTATCGAACCAAAAAATGGTCAAAAAACAAATAAGCTCATTTTTTATTTTAGATTTTGTGATATTTTGCCCAACCTAAAAGTTATTATTTGTTTTGCCAAAGATTTAATTAACTCAAAAAACTTGACACAATACTTATTTTCAAGCACACTTAGCTTATTTGAAGCTAGAGAGCATTTAGCGTGTATATTGAATCAATTGAATTAGATAATTTTAAATCTTTTGGTGAAAAGGTCTTTATTCCTTTCTTCCAAGGCTTTACTACGATTTCAGGACCTAATGGTTCAGGGAAGTCTAATGTAATTGATAGTTTGCTTTTTACTTTTGGGCTTTCTACCAATAAAACCATGCGCGCCGAGCGTTTAACCGACCTGATGAATAATTTATCGGGCAAAAGCCAAACGCAAGTAACAGTTACTTTATATGATGAAATCGCCGAAACCCAGCTCCAAGTCGCCCGCAGAATTCGCTTAAGAAATAATGGACAATATGAAAGCTCTTATTTTTTAAATTCCAAAATAGTTACTCTCTCTGAAATTCATGACCAATTGGCCTTAAAGAATATTTCGTCTAATGCTTATAATATTGTAATGCAAGGCGATGTTACCCGCATTATCTCGATGTCGCCACTTGAAAGAAGACGCATTATTGACGAATTGGC
Source organism: Candidatus Caenarcanales bacterium (assembly GCA_947494115.1). Classification (GTDB taxonomy): domain Bacteria; phylum Cyanobacteriota; class Vampirovibrionia; order Caenarcaniphilales; family Caenarcanaceae; genus CANLTT01. The sequence continues at coordinate 8,899 of CANLTT010000001.1, read as the reverse complement.
TGGTGTGGCCGAGTTTGACCGTAAAATTGATGATGCCAAAACCGAAATTGCGCAAGCCGAAGATAGCCTCGAAAAACAAGCCATTTTGCTCTCTGAGTTTAGCGAAAGACTTGAGGTTTTAAAAAAAGAACGTGATCAGGCTGTTAAATATAGTGAACTCAAAAATAAAAGAAATTTTCTAGAAAGACTTTTTCGGCAAACCCGCATCAAAGAACTTGAAGATCGCAAAACTAAATTACAAAACGAAATCAATCAAAAAACCCAAGAAAAAAGCGAACTTCTGCTTGAAATGGGTACAGTCAATGAGAAATTTATAGAAATTGATTTTAAACTTAAAGAAGTTCAGACCCAACTTGACCAATTTAATAATACCGAAAGAGCCAATTTGCAAGCTCAACTTGATGCTCAGCGTGAAAAAACTACCAAGCTTGAATCGGGAATTGAATTTTTTAATAAGCAAATTAGCGATTATGAGAGGCAAATTGAGCGTATTCATAAAGAAAAAAAAATTACTTTGCGCAAAATCACTGATACCGAAAAAGAAGCCAATATTTTTATTGAAAAAGAAAAAGTTTTACAAAATGAACTTGACCGCTTAACCGCCCAGCATCAACTTATTCAAAATAAAATTCTTTCAAAAAGCCAAAGCGATAATTTATCAACTAGCCGTGTTTTTGAGCTACAAGAAGAAGTAAATATTTTGCAAAAAGAGCGAGCCGATTTAATTACGCAAAAAGCTCTTTCAGAACAGAATTTAGAACGTATCGAAAAAGAAATAATTGAACTCAGAGCTGAATTAGAGGCTAATTTAAAACAATTAAAAATACAAGAAATGCGCCATGGCTCTTCTAAAGCACAAATTTTGGCTGAACGCATTAATGCCAGCACTGGACACATTCGCCGCCTAAAAGAAGAATTAAAAGACACCGAACAAGAAGTCAAAGAGCGCACCGCCCAGCTTTATGAATATCAACACGAAGCCTCTAAGCTAGAAATGAAAAGGCAAGTCGCTGAAGAACAAAATTGGGGACGTGCAATCGACAAGGTTTTGCATTCTGGAATAGCAGGTATTCATGGTGTTTTAGCGCAATTAGCAACCGTGGCTCCGCAATATACTTTGGCTCTTGAAGTATCTGCTGGTGCTCGTTTAAAGTCGATTGTCGTAGAAGATGATAGTATTGCTTCGCAGTTAATTGATTATTTAAAGCGTAATAATGCGGGTAGAGCTACTTTTTTGCCTTTGAATAAAATTAAAGTTCCCCATTTTGAAGCCCCACCAAATGATACTAATGGCATTGTAGACTGGGCAATTAATTTGGTTCAGTGCGATGAATTGTATGTTTCGGCTTTTAGTTATGCTTTTGGTTCAACTTTAATTGTAAAAGACTTGACCGCTGGAAGGCGTTTTTTGGGGCGTTACCGCATGGTTACTTTGGGTGGCGATTTGCTTGAAAAAAGTGGAGCAATGACGGGTGGTAGCTCTCCGAGAGAAAGTGGCATACATTTTGGAGTTGAAGACAATGCTAAAACCGAACAATTGCAAAAAGCGATTCAAGGTGTACAAAAGCGTATTCAATCTATGCAAGCCAATATTCAAGAATTAAAAAATGAAATTAACAACAATGAAATTGAACTCGATAATTTAAAATCGGAGTGGGCAAAAGTGAAAGCTGAAGAAGAAATTTTGGATTCGGGGTTTAAAAATATAAAAGACAAAACCGAAACTGTCAAAACCAAATTGACGGCTTTGGCGAATGAAAGAGATTGTTTACAAAATGATTTAAAAAGTTTAAGTTCTTCTTTGCAAGCTCTAGACCGCAATTTACAAAAAGTAAGCGATGCCTTGGCCAAAGAAGGTTCACGGGTTAAAGATTCTGGCCTTGAAAGCCTGATTAATGAATCGCAAGAAATTGAATTTGAAAGAAAAAAAGCCGAAATTGCGCTTAAGAACCTCACAGCCCAAAAAACCGATTTAAATAAAAATATCAATTCTTTGCAAGGTGGCTTAGAAAAAGGCGAGCAAGAAATTAGCGAATCTCAAAAACAAATAATTATATTGCAAACCCAAATAACACAAGCCTCTGAAAGCTTAATTCATGAAAAAGAATTACTCAAAGTTTTAGAAGCCAATTTTGCTGAATTACAAAAACAAACTTTGGCTCTGGAAAAGGTTAAAAATGAATTATCTGGAATTTTATTGAATTTAACCGAACAGAAAACCAAAATGAGCGAAGCTTCTAAAAGCCTAAGTGGCGAATTGGCGACCGCAAAAATTAAACTTCTCGACTTGGAAGAACGTCTGAGCCAGCTTAAGCAAGAAGTTCTCAAATCAGAAATTGAAGAATTAACCGAATGGCAAGAACAATATCAAAATAATAATTTGTCTGAACAAGAAGTTAAAGCCGAATTAGAAAAAGTCGAACGCAAAATGACAGCTCTCGAACCCGTAAACATGAAAGCCATTGAAGAATATGAAGAGGTTTTTCAGAAACTAAATGAAATTAAAATGCGCTGTGAAGGCTTATCTAAAGAGCGAGAAGAAATAGAAAAACGCATTAATAGCTATTCTGAACACAAGCGTAAGTCTTTCTTTGAAGCCTTTAATGATGTAAACAAGCATTTTCAGGAAATATTTGCCGAACTTTCTTTTGGCCAAGGCGAGCTTATACTCGAAAATAATGAAGATCCGTTCAAAGGTGGTCTTATTATTCAGGCAAGACCCCGAAATAAAAAAATGCAAAGGCTCGAATCCATGAGCGGTGGCGAGAAATCCCTAACAGCCTTATCCTTTATTTTTGCCTTACAATGGCATAATCCAGCACCATTTTATGCTTTTGACGAAGTAGATATGTTCTTAGATGGTTTAAACGCCGAAAGACTAGCCAGAATGGTTAAAAAACAATCTAACTTGGCTCAATTTATAGTTGTAAGTTTGCGGAAACCCATGATTCAGGCAAGTGAAAGAGCAATAGGTGTTTGCCTAGGACGTGATGGATTTAGTAAAGTTGCGGGCATGAAAAGTAAAGAGAATGTAAAAAATAACAATATTCAATCAGATGAATTAGAAAAAGTAGCCTAAAACATTCGACTAGACAAACCAAGGAGAATTTAAAGAAAATGAATGAATTTGTTTTATTAATTTTAATTGTGGTGGCCTTTATTATGGCGGTTTTAGTTTTCTTTGACTTTGACCACAAGCTAGAAAAAAAAGAAGACCATATAGTTGGAAAATTAATCGTGATTGAAGGCATTGAAGGAAGTGGCAAAAATAAATTAATTGAATTAATGAAAGAACATTTGCCCACCGATTGGGCTTATACCAAAGAACCTTATTTTGCCGTGGATGGCACCGAGAATTGGACTAAAGAAAATTATCAGCTTGACCGTGAAAACCATGTCCAAAGCAAAATTCTGCCTTTATTACAGCAAAACCGAGTTGTAATCACGAATCGTTATTGGATGAGCGGTTGTGTTTATGATGGCTGGCAAGCAGAGTCTTATTTGAGTATTTGGCCAGACCCAGATTTAGTAATTTGGCTTGATTGTGAGCCAGAAGAGGAAGAAGCCAAAGCTGAGCATGTTACGGTGGCTGTTTTGCAAGAATTACGCAAAAGTTACCAAACTCTTTTTGATCAGCTAAACAAAGAACATCATATAAAAATAAAAAAAATTAATACTGATAATTTATCTTCAGAAGAGCTTTTAACAATTGTTAATGAAGAAGTTGAAAAAATTATTCCAGCACCCAAAAACCCAGAGCCAATTTTGACGGCTTATCAAGTTTAATAATTCAAAAAATAGCTTGTAATAAATTCAGCTTCTCTTTGAGCCATTTGTACGATAAACTTTAGGCCAGTTTTTAAACTTAATGTCTCAGAAACACCGTTATTCCAAGGTCTGTCAAAATTAGAAGCAATTTTAATTATTAAAGCTGGAACATTAAAACTTTGGCAAACCTCTAAAACAGCCGCCGATTCCATTTCGGTAAAACCATATAGTTCATTAATTAGATTTTGGGCTTGTGTCTCTGGCCATTTAGCGGCTTCAAAACCATGAAAAAAACAATCGCCGCTGGCGCAAACGGTTTCTATTAGGCGGCCATGCAAATTATGTTTATTATAAAGTTTATTATATTCTTGCGCTTCGCTTGATAATGGCGGCCAAGAAAAATTCTCCCCAAATTGCTTAAACTTATTTATTAATTCTAAATCGCTTTTAAAGACCAAATTCGGAATTTCTATTGTAAGTTTTTCTCTTTTTGAATTGTCAAATAAATAGCCCAAATCTGAATTAAAAACATATTTCCCTAAACAAATATCACCAACTTGCCCAATTAAAGGCGAAATGCCAGCCACGCCAACCACAAGAACTTGCTTTATATTATAGTTTTGCAAAATTTGCCAAGTATTAATGGCCGCCTTTATTTTGCCAATGCCAGTTTGAGCCAAAACAATATTAAATTCACCAATTAGCCCTTCATAAGCATTAAAAGGTAAATTTAATTTTTTGGTTTTTTGTAGATATGGTAAATAAAAATTGGCTTCAAGCTCGGAAGGTGCCACAATTAGTATATTCATTTTTTAGCTAAAATTTGTACTTTAAAATTTTCGCAATATTATCAGCTAAACTTAAAAAGGTTGAATTATTAATTATGAAAAGTTTTTTTATTACGCTTGAAGGTGTTGATGGTGCGGGCAAAACCACTCAAATAGAACTTCTTAGGCAAATTCCCTTGGCGCAAAATTGGCTTTTTACCCGAAACCCCGGCGGCACCAGTTTTGGCCAAAAATTACGTGAAATCCTTTTAAATGACCGTACCTGCCAACTGCACGAAATGGCTGAATTGTTTTTATATATGGCCGATCGTGCTCAACATATCCATGAAATAATTCAACCAGCCTTAAGAAACGGCCAAATTGTAATCTGTGATCGCTTCATTGACTCTACACTTGCTTATCAGGGATACGGAAGAGGGTTAAACACTGAATTAATCAAACAACTCAATAAAATTGCTACCTCTGATTTGAAGCCAGATTTAACTATTTTATTTGATATAAACCCCAAAATCGGTTTAGAGAGGGCAAAGTCAAAAGACAAAATCGAAGAAGAAGGTTTAGATTTTCAGCAAAAAATTAGGCTTGGTTTTTTACAACTAGTTTCTGAAGAACCTGAAAGATTTGTAATAATTGATACCGAAAAAAATAATATTCAAGAAGCTCACCAAAAGGTTATAGAAAGTATTTTTAAATTAATAAACTAAGCAGTATTCTTGGCAACCCGTGAGTTCTTTAAACCTCGATAAATGGCCTCAATGCTGTTTACATAGTTAATTGTTTCATTATAAGGTGGAATTCCTTTGTATTTTGCAACGGCTTCAGGGCCTGCATTATAAGCCGCTAAAGCCAGTTTTATATTTCCGAAGCGTTCAAGTTGTTTTTTTAAATAAATTGCTCCACCTAAAGCGTTTTGGTGCGGATCAAAAGGATCTTCTACTCCGACTTGAGCGGCTGTTGAATCTATTAATTGCATTAGTCCTTTTGCGCCCGCCGAAGAAACCGCATTGGAATTGCCACCAGATTCTTGTTGCATAACGGCTTTTAATAAGTTTAGATCTAAGCCAGTGGCAGAACTAGCTTTTTGAAGAGCATCTTCTACAACCCAGCGATTCGCTCTTGGAGACAAAGATTTGCGAACATTGCTAAAAACCTGACTGAAAGAAGGAATTAATTCGGTTTTGGTTTTTTCGGTTTTGGAAGTTAAAGATTCTATTCTTTGATCAATTGATTGTATGCGCCCTAAAACTAGATTTAGAGCATTAGTATTATCGGCAAGAACCATTAATTATTAACGTTTAAATAAAGGGTAAACTCTTAATACCCCTTAGTGGTTTGGTTCTATCATGGAGTTGATCCGATCTAAAAAAGGCAAGTCAGTACTTTGCAAAGCACGCCAAGTAAAGTACGAATTTATTCAGCAAAATACTCATCAATTCAGGGTATCTAGTATGTGTGAGGTGTTTGAATTGAGTAGAAGCAAATATTATAAATGGCTGTAAAACCCAGTCTCAGAAAGGAAGAAGAAAGATAAAATACTCCAATCTAAAATACGAATTATTCATACTCAAAGCATTCATTACCAATTTGCCCTAATTTGCTCAATCAGAACTTTCACACAGAAGCTCTAAATCAGGTTTGGGTAGGCGATATAATTTATATTCCAACTGCCGAGGGTTGGCTTTATTTAGCGACCGTAATTGATTTGTTTTCAAGAAAGGTAGTTGGTTGGGCTGTCAGTGAGTGCAAAGGGTAATTGCTATGACAATGCTGTTGCCGAGAGCTTTTTCGGGAAAATTAAAACTGAATTTATTAATCATAAAAATTTTATTTCGAGAAAGGAGGCCAAATTGGGTATATTTGAATACATAGAGATTTTCTATAATCGGGAAAGAAAGCATTCAACCTTGAATTATCTGTCCCCTCTTCAATTCGAGGAGTATCACCATATCTCTAAAAAGTTTGTCTCCTAAATCGGATCAACTTCAAACTAACTTAAATTGTTTTCCAAATGGTTTGATCAGTCCAATTATCAGGAAACCCCATTTGTAAAAGATTTTGTTTATTCTTTAGAAGTAAGCCTTTAAGTTCATCTCTAAATGAATCATTTGGTAAAATAATGCCTATTAAATAAAGTAAAATAACTAATGAATTGTAAATTGCTTGGGAATTTGGAATAAGTTGATTTTTTAAATTATCTGTATTGCACGGTTCTATTTTATCTTTAAAGAGCCTGTCCCAAAGTCTACAATGATGAGCGGAATAATTACGAATTAATCTCAAATTTTTAAGCCAGAAATTTAAAATGTCTGGTCTAATTTTGTAGGCTTTAGCTATAGACTTCCTTACATCAACTGATTCTAAATTAGAGTAGAATCTTGAAAGTAGTCCAATAGTCATAACTTCACACGTAGACCAAATTGGCGGAAGTTCTTCTCTGTAAGATTTTCTATGGTGTTTTATAAATATTTCGTCAGATCGAGTAATTTCTTGTTGTAATTTTTCTTTATCTTTTTTCCAATATTCAAAGTTCCTAAAATTTTTACTGTCTAAATGAGGGTGTGAACCATATTCTTTTGCTAGTTGATATGTAAAATGTGATCTAATAGAAACCTCGATTTTTTCAATTGCTGATAATAAGCAAAGCCTGAGCTTTTGGTCAAAATTATAAAGCTCTAAAACACTTTCAAACTTTGTATTTGGTTTAAATTTATGTGTTGTATGATCTTCTTCAAAAGGTAGCCAATAGCCGCTTAATCTATAATAATTAATATGTTCTAAAATATTTTCAGCTTTATTTTCATCATTAAAAATCATTCCTCTGGATTTGAGGAGCTGAATTTGTTCTTTATAGGTCTTAAAAGATTTTGTATATTCAGAGAGCATTAGAAAAGAAATCTACAAAAAAATACCTCTCGGGTTTAGGATAATGTAAATAAAATTTACAACATAGCCTTGAGAGGTCTGGTAATTTAATTGTACCCTTATTTTGAAATTTAAATCAAAAAATAGTTCTCTCAATCTGTTATTTTTAAATCGTTCCTCTAGCTTTTTTGTACAACTTCCTTCGTTGCGTTAATCTTTCTGTCCGCATAAAGCACAACATCTTCTATAACTAGTTTTTGAATAGCAGAAATAAAACTTTCCATAAATTCATAATCGGGTTGGTTATTTTGGACTGGGAGGGAAATATTCAATTCATCAGCGTCTTTAGCATAAAAATTTCTTGAATAACTGAATTGACCAGCATAAGAAGTTTTATGAATTGCAGTTGTTATAAAAATAGAAGCAAATTTAGGTAATTTTTCTGTGTGAACTATCGCAACATGGTCATCTCCGCCGTATTTGTAATTTCTGTATTTTGCAGAACCGAACATATCAATAGTTGTTGTATTTTCTGAAAAAATCTCTACTTCATTTCCAATAAATGCTGAAATTCCTTCATCTGCCTCTCCCGCTGTAACAAAAGGCAAATTACCAGAAATTCTATCACCACTTTTTAGTCGTTTGCCACGAGTTGATTTTCCAAATAGTTTTTCTAAATTGAAAATATCCCACTCAAAATTACCGCTCTCAAACTGTTCTAAAGTCATTTTCTCTTTTTCAGTTAAAGTATAATCTTTAAGCCCAGTAGCTAATAAATAAGCCTCCAGCTCCGCTATTCTTTCAGCCTCCAGCTCCGCTATTCTTTCAGCCTCCAGCTCCGCTATAAATTTTTCCATAAAGTCAAAATCTATTTGTCCGTTTTTGGTCGGCAGTTGTATTTTTGTATTATTCATTGAGTCTCGATTGAATTTGTTTCCGTAATCATATTTTTTAGATGTAGAAACTCGGCAAACTGAAATTATTATGCTTGCAATAGCTCTATTGAAGGGATTGAATTTTGGTACGAAATGTTGAATATGCGAATAACCAATAAAATCTTTTTCTTGATAATACATTGTGTCCGCTCCAAGAGTCGTATCAGAACAAGTTATCGTATTTCCTTGATTATTTGGCTCTAAATTAGAAAACCCCATCACTCCATTATTTATTGAAGAATTTGAAATCAGAGCAACTTTTCCAGTTTCTGAAATTATTTCTTCATTTGATAATTTGTAATATTTTGTAGGATTAATCTCAAACAAATCACCTAGTTTGTATTCGCCCCACTCAACCTTTTCTAATTTTTGGTTAAGCAGGGCAGTTATTTTCCCAGCGATTCGTCCTCTTTATTTTCTTGTTTTAAAATATTGCTCACTTCCCAAGCCAAATAATCACTAACTGTTTTTTTGAAGTCTTTGAGAGTTGGTTTTGTGTCTATAATCTTATGTTGGTCATAATTCCAATCTGCTCCTGAATTTGTA